>SLSR01000164.1 GCA_007130365.1 Lentisphaeria bacterium | reverse complement strand
CCCGACTGGGTGCAGTGCGACTGCAAGGGGCACCGCGGCTGGACCTCCTGGCCATCGGATTTGGGCAACGCCAGCCCCGGAATCGTCAGGGACGCCTTGCGGATCCACGCCGACGTCTGCCGGGAAATGGGCATTCGCCTGGGAATGCACTATTCGGGGGTGATCGATGAACTCCAGATGCGGCTTCATCCGGATTGGGCCTGCATCGATGCGGAAGGCAGCCTCTCCCGGAGCACCTGCCTGCTCAGTCCCTATCTCGACGAGCTGATGATCCCGCAGATGCTGGAGCTGATCGAGAAGTACGACGTGGACGGCTTCTGGGTCGACGGCGACAACTGGGCGGTGCGCCCTTGCTACTGCCAGCGTTGCCGCAGCGAGTTCAGCCGGCGCACCGGCATCACGGAAATTCCCCGGGAAGCCGGCCAGCCGGGTTGGCATGAGTGGCTCGCCTTCCATCGCGACCTGTTCACTGAATTTGTCGCCAAATATACCAAGGCGGTGCATGAGCGCAAACCCTCCTGCGCGGTGTGCAGCAACTGGATGTACACGCTGCGCATGCCGGAGCAGGTGGCGGCTCCGATCGACTATATCAGCGGCGACTACATGGCCAACTTCGGCTTGTACCGGGCGGCTCTGGAAGCGCGCTTCATGAGTGGGCGCGGAATCAGTTGGGATTTGATGTGCTGGGGGTTCACTAAGGACTATGCAAATGGGTTCAAAAGCGCCTGGAAGACGGCCGAACATCTCAAGCAGGAAGTGACGGAGGTGATTGCCCACGGCGGGGCGATTATGATCTACGGCAAGCCCCAGCGCAATGGACATCTGGTGGGGTGGCACCATGACATCAAGGCCGAGGTCGCCCGCTTCTGCGAGGACCGCAAGCCTTTCTGCTTCCAGAGCGAGAGCGCCAGCCAGGCGGCGGTGCTGCACCTGGCCGACCACTACTATCACCACAACGACCCCTGCTTTAACTACGGCGATTGCATCGAGCCGGTCGAGGGCGCTTTGCATTCATTGCTGGAAACCCATCATTCCGTCGATGTCCTCAACGAGCCCATGATTCTCGAACGCCTGGATCGCTACAGGCTGGTGGTGGTGCCCGAGCAGACCCACTTGTCGGCGGCGTTGCAAAGCGCACTGGAAAAATTTGCCAGGGGCGGCGGCACGGTGCTCTTCAGCGGCGCCCATCTGCCCGCGGAGGCGGGTGATCTGCTGGGGGTTCGACCGGCTGCTTCGGAGGCTATCCCCGCCGCCTTCAATAACAGGAACGGCCTGCACCTGGCCGTCGAGGGTCAGGCTTTCGGCCTGCTCGGGCCATGGATCCCGGTGGAGCTGAGCGGGGCCATGATGCATACCCCCGCCTTGGCCGGCAACGATCCCATCAAGGATACCCTGGACACCCCGGCCATCACCGCGCGCAGGCTGGGGCAGGGGAAAGTGCTTGGGATTTACGGGTCGATCTTCCGCACTTTTTTCCAGAACCACGATCCGGTGGCGCGGCGCTTTCTGCGCGGTCTTTACGATGGACTCGACATCGACTGGGCGGTGCGGGCAATCGATGCGCCGCCTTCTCTGGAGTTGATTGCCCGGCGGAAAGACGGCAGGCTGATGATCAATCTGGTCAATCGCTCCTGCGGCGAGATGACCTACCCCCAGCGGGTGGTGGTCGACAGGGTGCCGCCGATTCGCGACATCCGGCTCGAACTCCGCTGCGACAGTCGTCCGGACAGCATCACCCGGGAGCCGGCGGGAACACCTGTGCCCTTTGCCTGGGATCCCTTGAGCAATATAGCCAAACTCGAGATCGGCCGCGTCGGGATTCATGATATTCTGGTCGTATCAAACCATGGTGACGGAGCGTGCTAGTTTGTCTCGTCACTGTTTCCCTGAATCCGTACACCAGCTTTCTGCCGTGGCGGCGGCGGGGCGGGGCGCGGCTGGCTGACCGCGAGCCGTGGCGCAGTTCGATGGCCGCCATATAGCCTTCGCGCCGGTTCCGAGCACTGTAGTGGGGTGTTTTTTCACTGTCAATGATTATATTGTTTTTTGCAATTCTGGTGTTAAAAGTTTGGTGTAATGTTGCCCGGTAGATATTGCAACACTGGTGGTTCTGCAGGTGCTCGGCTTGTCCGAAGCTTGAAACCATAACCTCTTTTTTGCGAGCAATGATGGGAAAAGTTCTTTTCAACAACGATGAACAACCGCGGCAGTCGGCTTTGCCCGACATCGGCTCCGCCGAGCGCCCGGTGCGAAGCGCCTGCCTGGACTATCGGGCAGCCTCGTTTCATGCTGGACATGTCGAGGAAGGAATTCTCGATGATGTGAAGTCTCTCGGCTTCAATGCCATCGAACTGCAAGTCGAGGGAGATACCCTGGAGGGATGGGAAAGGCTGCGAAGCTCCCAGGAATGGCGTCGCCTGACCCAGTGGTGCCGGGAAAATCAGATGGATATCGCTCTGTGGACACACGAGCTGTCGTCGTTCGATCCCGCCGCGGTCGGGACGGTCTCGCTGGACAACCATGCGCTCTGGGGCAGCCTGGCGGCACGCTATCGCCGGGCCTGCCGGGAACTTTTTCCGGAAGTTCGCTACTTTGTCCTTACCGTGGTGGAATCACAAATGAATGTCACGGAGCGCCAGGTGCTGCAACGCTTGGTGGAAGTGCTTGACAACGCGGTGCGCGTTGAAGGACGCCAACTGATATTCCGTCCGTTTGTCTGGCATCCCTGGGAGCTGGAGGAAGTGGCGGCGGCTCTGGACAAGATGCCGCCGGAAGTGGCGATCCACAACAAGTACGTCCCCCAGGACTGGCATTTCAGATCAATCGACAATCGGCTTGTGGGAGGCTTCCCGGGGCGTCGGGAAATTGTTGAATACGGTATTGCCGGCGAATACATGCGGGAACGCCATCTGGCAAGCTTTGTGGCCGACGAGCTGTTCGCCCGCCAGCAGCGCTGGCTGGAATCGGGGATCAACGGCGTGAGCGTGCGCGTGAACCGCTTCGCCAGGGGCGATGGCTGCAGCAACAGCGCTTTCTTCAGTCTTCAGGAATGCAATCTCTGGGCGATGATGCCGACGGTTTGCGGGCTGGCTACAACTCCCGAACAGGGGCTGCTGGCCTATGCCGAGCATCGCTTCGGCCAAGGAGCCGCTCCCGCGGTTGCCGATGCCCTGCTCACTACCGGCAAGGTGAATCGCGAGGCCTTGTGCGTGGAGGGGGAAACTTTTGGCGACCCGCGCGCCGCGGTTCCGGCTCTGGCTACCTTGCAGATCGGGAAAACCGTCGAGCGCTTTAAGTCCCATTGGATGCGCGGAGTGATCATCCCCGAGGACACGAATATTCCCATGGCTCCTTTTGTTCCCTATGAGGAGGTCGAGGACTTTGTTCATCGCAATCCCTTTTTCTCCAACTGGTCCTCCTGGCGCTGGGACAAGTCGCTCAAGCCCGCCTACGAAGCGATGCGGCGGGGTGAGCCCAGCGTCATTGGCCGCAAGCAAGCCAGCTATGCCGCAGCCCGGCAAATGGCGGTGGAAAGTTTGGCGGCCGTGGAACAGGCACAGAATCGGTTCGACGATCCCGAGGCCTATCGCTTTCTGCATTGGCGGCTCGGGGAAAATCTCTGGCATCTGGATGCCATGTGCAACTGCGCCCTGGCCTGGCTCAACGCGGCTCGCTGCCTCTATACTGCGGATGTCGCGGAGCGCGATGCCCGGCGGCGTGCCGTTTTGGCGGCCTTGTCCGAAATCGAGCGTTTGCATTGCAAGGCCTCGGTCGAGAGCGCAACCATTGCCTGGCGCGGACAATCCAGCGAAGTCCGGCGCGGAGAGTATCTGCGTCTGGACGAGTTTGTCCGCCTCTTTCACTCCGCCTGGGAACGCGCCGGCGTCCTGAGTTCGCAGGCATGACTGGGACAGACCGGTCGGCAACGCCGGTAAATTCAAAAGCCCAGGGTCAACCGAAGGGCGACCCTGGGGCTATTGGGAAACAACGTTTGGCAGGCTGGAAGCCCGCACCAAAACGCCCTGAATTAATCCCATTAATTTCGCCGCGGCGCCGCGATTCATGGTTGAACAGGATGCCGCAACTGGCGTGCAGATTGTAGGCTTCCCGATAGTTGACCGTGGCCATATGGGCGAAGACCTTGGCCACGCCGTAGGGGCTGCGCGGGTTGAACGGCGTGTCTTCAGTCTGCGGGGTCTGCCGGACGCGGCCGTACATCTCGCTGCTGGAAGCCTGGCAGAAGCGGACTTGCCGTCCCGCTCGAGTCCTGGTGCTCGCGAATGGCCTCAAGCTGGCGCAGAGTGCCGAGTCCGGTGATCAAAGCTTCTTGGCGGAAGCAGTCATGTGAGCATCCTTTGCCCGAGCCAGGGCATCATGGCGGGCGGGGGTGCCTGCGTTCAGTCTGTCGCTGTCGGAAGGACTCTGCCGAAGAGTCGAGGTTTGTCAAATGGAAACCAAGGCAAGGTCTATGGTGCTCGAGGCGGGACTCGAACCCGCACCGGTTTTACCCGACTAGGCCCTCAACCTAGCGCGTCTGCCAATTCCGCCACCCGAGCGCGAATGCGATGTTACTAATAGCGCCAAAATCGCCGGTTTCAACCTATGACAATTATTTTTTCCGAATTCTAACCATGGCCAATGGCGACCGCCATCTTTGGCGATACATTGCCTTTGCGCCTGATTGTGTATTCGGGCAAAGGCAAAGCAGAAAAACCAGGCAAAATGACCAATCCCAAATCGACCAGACAAGCCGTGAAGTCCGGCGGCGGGTCTCGTCTGCCGCCCTGGATCAGGGTGTCGATGCGCGGCGGACGGCGGCGTGGCGAGGTCGGAAAAGTATTGCGCGACCTGCGCCTGCACAGTGTTTGCGAAAGCGCCGGATGTCCAAACCGTTGCGAGTGTTGGGAGCGCGGCACCGCCACCTTTATGATCATGGGCGAGATTTGCACGCGCAATTGCGCCTTTTGCGCGGTGACCCACGGCGAGCCCGCGGACATTGATCCGGCGGAGGCCGAGCGCGTCGCGCAGGCGGCACAGCGACTGAATTTGCGGCATGTCGTCATAACCAGTGTCACACGGGACGACCTGGCGGACGGCGGCGCCTCCTGTTTCGCGGCCGCGACCGCGGCGATAAGGAAGCGCCTGCCGCAGGCTGCGGTCGAGATTCTCACGTCGGATTTTGGCGGCGACGAAGCCAGCCTGCGGGTGGCTCTGGCGGCCGCTCCGGATGTATTCAACCACAATGTTGAAACCTGCGAGCGTCTGACCGGCAGGATGCGCGACCGCGCGTCCTATCGGCGCAGCCTCGAAGTTTTGCGGCGAGCCCGTGCGCTTGGCGGTCAGGGATTGATCGTGAAGTCCGGGTTTATGCTGGGTTTGGGGGAGACCGACGGTGAAGTGCGCGACTTGCTGCGGGATTTGCGGGAGTGCGGGGTCGGCCGACTGACCATCGGGCAATATTTGCGGCCCCGCCCGGATTGCACCGGGGTGGTGGAGTATGTGACACCGGAGAAGTTCGACTGCTGGCATCGGGTGGCTACGGAGGAGTATGGATTTCCGCAGGTCGAGAGCGCACCCTTGGTGCGCAGCTCGTATCGGGCCGAACGGCAGTAGCCTGATTAATTCATGCGAATTCGGCCATGAGTCATTCATGAGGGCGGAGGGCGGAAACCTGAAAGATGAAACATGAAGGATGAAGTCGGAGGTTTCGGGGGGGGGTAAAACGCGCCGCAGGCGCTTTGGAGTGCGGCGGCCTGGCGCCGCTTTGAGATATACGAGTCAGAAAATATACAAAAGCGGTGAGAGCCCACCGCACTCCAAAGATGCTTCGCATCAGCCACTGCAGCGGCGGCTCGCGGCGAAGTAATCTGCGACAAACTTGACTCGTTAATTACTCAGGCTAGAACATTTTACGCAGCAAGGCAAAGAAAAATAAAGGGAACGCATGAAAGAATTTCTCCAGCAACGGATTCTGGTGCTGGACTTCGGTTCGCAGTACACGCAATTGATCGCGCGCCGCATTCGCGAGGCGCGGGTTTATTCGGAGATTGTCGATTCCGCGATTTCGGCCGAGCAGATAGCCGCCATGCATCCGGCCGGCCTGATTCTGGGCGGCGGCCCGGCCAGTGTCCACGACATCAACGCTCCGCAGCTCGATCCGGCGATTTTCGAGTTGGGCATCCCGATCCTCGGCATTTGCTACGGAATGCAGTTTGTGACCCGCATGGCCGGCGGTGAAGTCAAGCGCTCCGGTTCACGCGAATACGGATCGGCCAGCCTGACGGTGAAGAATGCGGGAAATCCCCTGTTTGCGGGATTGCCCGCCGCCTTCCAGGTTTGGATGAGCCATGCCGACGAAGTGGTGCGGGGCGGCGACGACTACGAGATTGTCGGCTCCAGTCTCAGTGTGCCGTACGCGGCGGTCCACAGTCCAAAACGCAATTTCTGGGGAGTGCAGTTTCATCCGGAAGTGGCGCACACCCGGCACGGGACGCGGATCATGCGCAATTTCGCCCGGCGGATTTGCGGCTGTCGCGGCGGTTGGACGCCGCGGGCCTATATCGAGGAGGCGGTGGAACTGATCCGGAAGCAGGTTGGCGACGGCCAGGTCATCTGCGGCTTGAGCGGCGGCGTCGACAGCGCGGTGGCGGCGCTCCTGATCCATGCGGCGGTCGGCGATCAGTTGACCTGCATTTTTGTCGACAACGGCCTGCTGCGCCATGACGAGGCGATCCGGCTCCTTAAGGTTTTCGAGGACAACTTGCAGGTCAGGGTGTTGCATGTCGACGCGGCGGACCGTTTTCTCGGCAGTCTGGCCGGGGTGGTCGATCCGGAGAGCAAGCGCAAGGTCATCGGGCATCAGTTCATCGAAGTCTTCGAGGCGGCGGCGCGAGACCTGCCGGGGGTGCGTTTTCTGGCCCAGGGCACCCTTTATCCCGATGTCATCGAAAGCTCCGGCATCGGCAGGCACGCGGAGGTGATCAAGAGTCATCACAATGTCGGCGGCCTGCCGGCAAAGTTGGGGCTTGATTTGGTCGAGCCCTTGCGGATGCTGTTCAAGGACGAGGTTCGCAAGGTCGGCATGGAACTGGGGATGTCCGAGGAGATGGTCTGGCGCCAGCCCTTTCCCGGGCCGGGTCTGGCGGTGCGGGTGGTCGGCGAGATCACCGAGGACAGGCTTGCCCTGCTGCGGGCCGCCGACCGCATTGTCCAGCAGGAAATGAAGAAGGCCGGCTACTATCGAAAGGTCTGGCAGAGCTTCGCGGTGCTGCTGCCGGTGCAGAGCGTCGGCGTGATGGGCGACGGCCGCACCTACGAGTTCACCGTCGCGCTGCGGGCGGTGCAGAGCAGCGACGGCATGACCGCCAACTGGGCGCCCCTGCCCAATCGACTGCTGGCCGCGATCTCGACTCGGATTACCAACGAGGTGCGCGGGATCAATCGGGTGGTCTTCGACATCACCTCGAAGCCGCCCGGCACCATCGAGTGGGAGTGATCCCGAGTCGGGCGGAAGGCCAGAACTCATGTTTATCACGCGTCCTTAACCACGCAAACAGCAAAGGATTGATTCATGCACGGCATTCCGGTACTGATGGCGCGCGGCAAAAGCATTGCCGAGGCCTGGGAAAACTCACTGGTTCTGCTCGATCGGGAAGGTTGCGAAATCCGCACCATGTACGACAAGGAAGGCGACCCGCCGAGCAGGGACTGCTCGATGACCATTGTGATCGAGCAGCCGCTGAGCGAACCGATGATTCACAAGGATTTCCCGGGCGGCCTGGAAGACTTGCAGGAATATGTGATGGAGGTTCTGGAGGGGATCAAAAACCACCTGGTGCGCGATCCGCGGAATCCTGCGGACACGCGCTGGGAATACACCTACAACCAGCGTCTGTTCCACTATACTGTGCCGAGCTTTGACGAACCCTTCGATCAGATCGAGAACATTGCCAGGAAACTGGCGAGAACTCCCTACAGCCGACGGGCCCAGGCGATTACCTGGAAGGTGTGGGAGGACAGCGAATGCTACGATCCGGCCTGTCTGCAGTCGGTCTGGTGCCGCCTGACCGAGGAGGAGGGGGATGAACTGTATCTGAGCGTCAATGTTCGCTTTCGCTCGAACGACGCCTATAAGGCGGCGTTCATGAATATTTTCGCCCTGGTGCGCCTGCAGGAGCTGATCGCCCGCCGGATCGGCGAGCTGTGCGGCCGCGAGGTCAAGCTGGGCCGCTATGTGCATCAGGCCGACAGCTACCATCTGTACGGCGCCTACTTCGAGGAGTTCGAGCAGCGCTTTCTCGGCGGTTTGCAGCGGCGCAGCTTTGTCGAGCGCACCTTTCACTATTCGGTGGTCGGCGATCTCATGGAGGAGGCACGTCCGAAGATCATGGAAAAGGTGGCCAGAATGTAGGCACCCGGGTTGCTGTCAACCGCGAATGGACACGAATTCACGCGAATTTTTGGCTCTATAGGGGAATCTGTGGGTAAACGGCACTGATTATTTGCATCCAACGACGGAGTCGCCATGCAATTCAACATTCGCCGCTTGACATTGCCACATGGCCGAAGTATATTATTTTGTAGTTAGGGGAAACGATTCCCTCAATTCCCTGTCCCTCAACCCTGAACCAAAGGAAACCACATGAAAGCAACAACCAACAACACAATGGCAAAATGGGCATTGCTCCCACTCCTGAGCATTTTTCTCATCACCACGGGCTGCTCTGATTCGTCCCAAAACCAGGTGGAAGAGGCTCTCGACGATGCTCAGGATGCCGCAGTCGATACGACCGAGAGCGTGATGGACAGCCTGAAAGATGCCTGGGATCAGGTAGCCGGTTATACCGCGGATCAACGGGATCGGCTGGTCGATACGATGCAGGATGCATATGACAACCTCCAGAACCGGGCACAAAACCTTAGATCGAACTCCGATGATCTTTCGGACGAGGTGAAAGATAGATTCGACGATGCGGCCGAGACCTTCAAGTCGCAAATGGAAAAGGCGGGTGAGGCTACCGAAGATGCCTGGGACTCGACCAAAAAAGGCACCCGCGAGGCATGGCAAAATCTCGTGGAGGCCTATGAAGCCTTGCGCGATGAAGCCTCATCCAACTGAACCACATTTCTCTCGAAAACAGCCCGCATTTGCGGGCTGTTTTTTTTGTGCCCGGCAAAACCGGCCGACCGAAAGAAGTGAATCACGCGGTGGCCATTGATATCAGTGCCATCCGTAGCGTCCGGAATTCGTCCGGTTTGAATGGTCGGCTCGGATAGCCGACCACGGGGCAGTTTTCAATCAATGATCTACAATTACGGGGTCTGCGTAAGCTAACTAATTGCTAATTATAGTCGGGCATTATATTGAATATATAGTCACAACCTGTTGATTTCCAAAAGTAAATGCTGCTATTTTTCTTTCATTTTCTTGGCTACGACCATTCTACTCCTAGCAGGTTTAATATGTGGCGCTGCTCTACATCCGGCACATTGCGTATTGTCTTGACTGGAACGCCACAGAGCAGCATTGTTTCTTCACGCAGACTTTTCAGGCGTTCAACAACGGTTTCCATAGTCCAGCGCCGGTCGGCGCCAGTGCCGTCATTCTCGAGCAAAGGCTTGAGCTTCTGCTGCATGTGCCACAGCAGATAGTATGCCAGAAGGCAGACGAAGACATGGGCCCGTATTCTGTCGTCGGTCTTATGGTAGACGGGGCTGAGCTCCAGTGCGACTGTCTTCAGGTTTCTGAAGGCTTTTTCGACATGCGTCAGAGCCATGTACCCGGACACGGCTTCGTTTTTCGTGACCGATTCCGCCGCCGCGTCAGTTCTCACTACGCAGCAGCCGTCCAGAGCCGCCTCGGCTTCGATCGCGTCCTGCCTGATCTGGTACTCCAGCTTTCCTTTCTTGTCGACGCTCCATTCGAAGAATTTGGCGATGCGGTATTTGGCCAGGACTGCGCCCACTCTGGCGCATACCCTCTGCGGATCCCGCTTTTTGACAACTTTTGCGATATCGTCGAGACGTGACGAAACCGCCTCGACCAGCGAGAGCCGGGTCTGCCTTTCCTTTTTCATCGTATCCGGGTTCTTGCACAACATGTGCCTGACATTCGGTGTGTCCGGATCCACCACCTCGACGATATTGCGTTCATCGAACAGTTCAGGATGGATGACCTTCTTGTCCACAAGGGCATTCATCTGTGGATGGGTCAGGGCGGTGAGCGCGCGAAAGCCCAGCGATGTGACCTCTTCAATGCGCTTGGGAGTCAGCATGCCCCTGTCGCCGGCGAAAACGACCTCCTTGACACCATACTGATGGGACAGCCTGCAAGCTTGATCCCACACTGTGGACTGGTCGGCGGTATTGCCGCGAAAGACCTCCACTGCCACCGGGCACCCATGGCGGTTTGCCACGAGCCCGACCGCAATCTGCTTGAATCCCTTCTTGCCCCCTTTCCCCATTCCGAATGCTGCCAACTCCGACTCTGCGTACTCCCCCTCCAGCCATGTATTCGTGATGTCGTAGAGGATCAGGCAGCCGTCGTCGAGATGCCTCTCTGCCAGCGTCCTCTGTATTGCCGGCTGCCGGGCAAGGAGCCGGTCCATCACGCGATAGCAGCTCTTTTCAACATCGGGGCGTTGGTCGCGGGCGTGCCCGCACAACTCCCATAGTGCGGTGTCGCGGAACAGATTGATCAGGCTCAACTTGCTTCCCTGCCAGAGCACTCTCCCCACTATCATCGCCAGGGCATCCTCCCGCCATGGCTGTTTGCGGGAGTACAGAATGGTGTCCAGACCGATCATGCGGGAGAGTTCAAGAAGGGCAAAGGAGCCTCCGTACTCCCGGCTGGCACTGGTCTGGATGTCGTCGAGAGGCACGCTGCCGTTCCCGGACAGAGCTTGCTTCAACTGTTCAACAACCGACGCAGGAAGCTTGCTGACATTGGCCAGGGTTCGGTGCATGACCTTGCCGTCTTCGCGGTATGACTCCCGGACGAGAACCGACTTGTATGATTTGCCGGTGCGTTTGGATTTAATCGTCTCAACATACATTCTGGCTACACCTTTTTTTGACTAAAAAGTTAATATAGCCTTAAAATAATTAATTGCAACTAAAAAGAAATTTATTTTTACTGGCTACATTTTGCAGATAATTTTGATTATATCTTTTTGTCGGGGAATTGATTGCAGCTAAAATCGCTCAGAATATCCGAATAATGCTCTTAATCGAATCGCCAGCAAAGCTCTTGATGGTGAAACTTCCCACAATCTTTTCTCCCTTTTTTGTCAAGCCATCAGTCGGCTCGCATCTACTTGGTTATCAAGTGTTCGCGAAATATCAAACGACTTGACCATTTTCAGGTCAAAATTCATTAAACGGGCCGAGGTTTTCGACACCATAGAGCTTCTCCGCCTCCCAGTTCACGGCTTTTTCGATAACTTCAAGGCAATCGCCTGGATTGGAATAAAGCAGTCCCTGGGCGCTGGGCCGGAGATATGGCGGTCCGTTTTGTCGCAGGTCGTCACCGATCTCGCGGACGCGCGCAACCAGGTCGTTGTCCGGGGTCGTTCCAGCGAATTCGTGACGCTTGGCTGACATGGCCAGGGTGGCAAGCTTTTCCAAAGTGTTATTCTGGCCCGATGTGGGAATTGGGAATGGCATCACCCTTATATGGCTGATTTGTGCCATCCAAGTATGAGCAATAAATTTCTTCAGAAAGAAGGAAAAAACATCGGAATTCATAACTGCTACCAATTGTTTGCTTCCAAGCGGATGTTCGGCCAGAGGTTGAAGTTTCATAGCATTTACGTCGATTACGCCAGCCTCTAGCCATTTGGTTTTTATGGGTACATGATTAGCTCCGCGCGTCCATGAAACACCAGGTGCTAGAAAATACTCGCATCCCTGCCAACGAGAACTACGGCTGGTCGAAAGGTAATCTACAACACTTCGTGACCAGTCAATAAAGAGCGGTTCGTTATCAAGCCAGCGACTTCCGGTCGGATCACCTTTTCGGAAGGGCACAAAGCGGGCGCGCCCATAGAGACCATTGTAGATGGTGGCAATGCGCGGGGCGTCGGCTGGGTCCGAATAGTCTTCGCCGGAGCGCAGACCAATCACCTCCCGCGGAATGCGCCATGACGCTTTTCGACTGGCATTTTCGTGTTTGATCCAAGCCTGGATATCCTGGCACAGGCGACAAAAGTCTTCGTCGCCGATCCCGCCTGCATGGCGAAAGCCGGAGTGGGCTGAGGTTTGCTCGCCCAACTCCATCACATTGTTCCAGAAGAAATTCAGTTCGGGTTTGCTTTGCCAGTGGGCAAGCAATTCCTTTTTCCTGCACTCAAGTGAATAGGCGAAGTCGGTTTCGTCCGCGACAAGCTCCGGGGGCGCAATGCGAAAGAGCGCGGTGCGGCCAAAGCCAAGCTGGGTAGCGGTAAATTCCTCGCGCAAACCATGAACGGCAGCCTCCCAGGCCGCACGATTAGCCGTGGGTTGCGCGGGATCGCCGCCGGCCTGGCGAAGCAGTTCAATAAAGCGCGGGCGGATGCGGTCGTCCTGGAGCCAGGTGGCGGACCATGCTACGGACTTGGCTTTGATTCGCTCGGCCTGTTTGGTGCCGTCAAGGTAGGCCAGGAAGCGGGCGTTGTTGGCGGTAGCGAGCCCCTGGCCGCCCTCCGCGATCAGACCGACGAGGGTGATGTCGCCGGGGCGAAGAGTTTGGTGATAGGCTTGAATCTCTGGTAGGTTGGCGCTGAAAACCTGCGAGTTCTCGATCTTATCCCACCATTCGGATACGAGGTCTTTGACTTTTGCATTGAAACGCTCGAACAGTCGAAGCGTGCCGGGGCGCGGCTCGAAGAAAACCCGTTTGTGGGCATCTTTGGACAGAGCCAGGGGGAGGTCATGCAGGCGCAACTCGGACTCTGTCGCATGCAAGACCTCGCCGCAGGTCATTGTGGTCGGCTCGTCCGGCCAGGCCAGGTCTGCAGTCGGCGGCAGTTTTTCCAGGTTTTCGTCAGGCTTGGTGCGGGTGCCATCGGGTCGTCGGAGCGGGCGAGCTTGCAGAAAGCGAAAACGATGGTCGGCAGCGGGCGGGCGTTTGCGGGCCACGAAAACGGCGGCGTCCACAGTGGCATCGAAGGGGTCGCACTGCCCCAGCCAGTCGAGAGAATTTGCCTGCAGCATTTCCCGCATGCGCAGTTTGGAGGCAAGTGTGAAGAAAGTGTCGGAGACGATAAAGCCGAACCCGCCGCCTTCGCGTAGCAAAGAGAAGCCCAGATCGGTAAAGTGGACATACAAATCCTCGATATAGCCGGCGCGTTTAGCAAGTGCGTCACGCATTTTGCGGTTGCTGGCCTCCATCGCAGTATGAATCGAGACATAGGGCGGATTGCCCAGCACGGCATCGAAGCCCCGCTCTGCGGGTGGCAGCGGCATGCCCTGCTCGCTGTAGAACACATCCGGGAATTCCAGCTGCCAGTGAAAAGGGATCAGATCGGCCTTTTTGAAGGTCAGGTCACGGTTGATCGACTTCAGGAAGGCTTTGGCCTCCCGCTTGTCCCTGGCATTAAGTGCGGCCGGCTCGATGAGCAGTCGGGCCGCGGTCAGATAGCTGAATTCTCCGACCGCAACGCCGTCAAGCCCGGCCAGCCAGAGATCGGCAAGCAAGAGAAATGGCTGCATTCGGTCGCGCACTGCCTTCCAGAGCTTTTCCTTATCCTTCACAACATCCATTTCCGTGCTGGGCTGACTGGCGATTTTATGCGTGTCATGAATGACGGCGGCCAATACATTTTTTTGGCAGTCTCCCAGATCAAAGGTGCTGTGTTGCCGCCCCGGCTCCAGAACCGGTGCGTGCCTCAGTTCCTCGGGCTTCACCGCCAGCAAGGCGTTGCCATGGCGCAGATGATGGTCCAGGAAGTTCAACGGTTCGTCCACCGCAATGCAAGTGAGCCATAGCGAGAGCTTGGCTAGCTCGACGGCCATGGGATTGATATCCACTCCATGAATGCACGCCTCGACTACGCGCCGCCGCCAATACGCTTTCTCGGCATGTTCCTGGGGGATGCCGGGGGATACGGGAATTTTGCCGTTGTCAAGGATTTCCTTTTTCCCGATTTGCCGCTCGCCCCTGGCAACGATCTGCACGGTCATGGGCTGAGTGGTCGGATGATTCATTATGCGGTCGGCCAGCCATTCCGTGGCCCGGACGAGGAAATGGCCGCTGCCCATGGCCGGGTCGACCAGGTCAAGTGCCAGCACGCCCACTGCGAACGAGTTGTCGCGGCGGCGTTCATCGGAGCGAGCCTCGATGGCTCTCCGGACTCCGGGCGAGTCCTCGATTTGTTTGAGCAAAGGATTCAGAGTTTCGCTTACCAGGAACTGCACTATCCAGTCGGGCGTATAGTAGATGCCGTGGCGGTGGTTCTCGCCGTTTTCATCTCTCAGTTCAAGCCGTCCGTTGGCCTTCTCGAAATGCGCACCGAGCAATCCTTCATAGATATCACCAAGCTGGCGAACTTCCAGCGTGCTATAGTCGATAGCCTCGTCCGTGCTGAACTGCGCTTGCGAATCACGGGCTCTGGCCGGGGGTTGGGCGAAAATCAATTGGCGCAGGACATCGGCCAAATCCCGGTCGCCAATGCGCCAGCGTTCGAGCTGCCCGTGTGTTTTGGGATTAAACAGACCACCGTTGTATCGGGTGACCTTGAGAGAATCGTTCTGTCTTGGGTGCGTTCCGTTGACCAGGTTGAAGAGACGCAGGAGTTCCTCGTAAAGTCCGCAGAACGCATTGTCGCGATAATTGGAGCGGTCGCGCAGGTAGCCGGTCAGGCGTGCCAGTGAAAACTCGTTGAGGTAGCGCCGATTGGCGCCCGGCCCGAATTCGCGAACCGGCAGAAGACCGCGGCTTTCCGCATACAAAACAAAAAGCAACCTATAGAGAAAGATCAGGGACTTGTCGTAAAGCAGAGGATAGTCCTTTTCGCCGAGCTCGTTTTCTTGGTAGTCCAGAAAAGCGGTGCCGAGATCTTCAAGAACCCCAAATATCCTTCGGCGCAGATTGTTTTCGAGATCGGTTTGTACGCGCAGGGACTGCTCGCGCACTTCATCCAAAAAACATCTGCCTTCCGGTGTGCGGTCGAACGCGGCGGCGCGAAAGAGCGTGAAGAAAAGCCGGAAATCGTCGATCGGGCAAATCTGACCGTTCCAAACAAGCTTGAAACTGAAGTGTGCTCCCACTGCGGCCTTTTCGCTGTAGAGCCGCCATTCGCTGCCGTTGGTCAGGATGGCCCAGTCAAAGAATCGTTTTCCTGTGGGGTCTTTCGCGTAATTCAGGTAGTTTTGGATTTGTTGACTGGGGAACCAACCTGGCGTTTCCGATTCCGATATGCGATCAAGCGAATGTTCCCATCGCTTAGCTTCCAGAACCGTCGCGCTAAGCTGGAACAGGGTTAGGGCGTCCGCCTGGGCCGCAGTCTGGAAAGAGTCCTCGGAGGTAGTTAGACAGTAGTCCGGGCATTTTCGGGTACCCATTGATCTTGGCATGGATTGCTGGGGAATGCGATGCCAGCCCAGGCAGTCGAGCACGGGTTCGATGAAAGTGGAGCAGGTGAAAGCCTCGTTCTGACGTCTGAGTGCAGGAGCGTGTTGCTGATAAAGCGCGCATACCCGGGCATAGGCATCCTCCACATCCGAACGCGAGGCAAACGAGTCGCTTTGTTTAAGATGGCGAAAGAGATAGGCCAGGGAAAGCAGGCCGTTGGTTTCCACGAACCCGGAAAAGCCTTCTTCACTTAGTGCGAGGCCAAGTTGGTTTTCGTTGTGTTGTGGTCTGGCTTGTCTGGGCATAAACCCCCTCCCAATAGGCTTTGCGCTCACTTGGCTCTCGGGCTTTCGGCATTTTTTCGGTCGACTTGGACTTTGGCTGCGCCGCCCGGTTGTCCATCGCGCATTTGCGAGATTGGCGTGTGAGGCAATGGCAATGGCAAGAACTATATCTTCGGCGGGGCGGGTTGCAACTCTTGGGTTGGGGTTGGGCAATCCGTTTTGACCATGGCGGGAGGATGAATGGGGGTTATGTTAAAGTTTGTTTCGGGATTTTTTTCTCGGTCTCCCGCGGGGCGCGATCAAGTTCCGGGGTGGCTTAAGCTAGATCATGAGAAAGTGAATGGCTATGACCAAACCGCGTTTGCGCTTTGCACCGTCGCCGACGGGCAATGTCCATATCGGCAATATTCGGGCGGCTATTTTCAACTGGCTCTACGCTCGCCATCACGGTGGCGAGTTCGTCTTGCGCATCGAGGACACGGATCGGCAGCGCTCGACGCCGGAGGCGATCGACAATCTGTTGCGGGCGATGGACTGGCTGGGCTTGACCAGCGACCAGACGCCGCT
>SLSR01000225.1 GCA_007130365.1 Lentisphaeria bacterium | reverse complement strand
CGACGACGACGACGACGGCCGCGGCGACTGACCGGGGCGAAGAGCGACAGGCGGTGATGACGGTCGCGGAAGCGGTGGCGCAAATTGAGTCTCTGGAAGGGCAGGTGGTCGAGGTTTCCGGCTATGTCGAGAAAACCGAGAGAGACGCCATGCAGCACGATTCCTTCTTTGTCTTCCTGCAGGGAGACATGTCTGCCCGCCTCAATCGGAATAGTTTTGAAGACAGCTACTTCCAGTTGAAGGATCTGGCAAGAAGCCGTCAGGGAATTTATTCCCGGCCTTATTTCGAGTTGCGCTTTGCCAATACCGGCGGAATTGGCCTGATTCTTAACCTTGTCGAAAAAAGGTATGAATACGATAGCCGAAGAGGGAGGTATCGGGAGAATACGGTCGGGCAAAGGTCGATTCTGGTTTCAGGTGAATTGATCGGTTTGCGCGGGCGTCTGATGCGGCGGGGGAACGCGGTCATCCTCGACGATGCGCATCTGGTTGCGGCGCAGTAGCGGCCTCGAGGTTTTCGGCGAAGTAGAAGAGGTTTTCGATCTCCAGCGAGAGATTGACATTGTGAATCACGCAGCGCTCGCCACCTTTGAGCTGGCCCGGGGTGAAGTTTAGAATCCCGCGAATGTCGGCCGCCAGCAGAATTTCCAAAACATGGCTGGCGGCGCTTTCCGGCACGGTCATGATGGCAATCATGATCTTCTCGCGAGCCACGAACTCGGGCAGTTCGGACAGATCCAGGATGGGGACGCGAGCCTGCGGATCGATGATCGCCGGATCGGTGTCGAAGCCGGCCGCCACTCGAATGCCCTCGCGGACAAAACGATTGTGCCCCATCAGCGCGGTTCCCAGTTTGCCGCAGCCGACAATGATGATTTTCTGCTCCCGGTTCTTGCCGAGAATCCGATCCAGACCCTCGATCAGTTCGCAAGTCTGATAGCCGCCCTTCTTGTTGCCGCTCAGGCCGAATTGCGAAAAGTCCTTGCGCACCTGGGCGGCCGTCACCCCGAGGGCGTCGGCCAGGTTGTCGGAGAAGATCTTCTGAAAGCCGAGGGCCTTTAGCTTGAGCAGCACTTTCCGGTAGTTCGACAGCCGGTTTACCATCTCGCGCTTCGCCGTAGTCATTCGGTTCATCCTTTCGCGTCTCTGTCGGTGGTCGCCAGGCGAGTGTGCAGCCTGACAAAAATCGCGTCATAATATTATGGCGTGAAAATCAATATGCAAGTTTAACGGGAAAAATGTCACAATAAGCTTGCGCCGACTGATCGCGGCGATACATTATCATGGTGTTCGCGATTCCGGGGATGGCCGGGGTGGCGAAGTCGGCCGCAAGCAATCGGGGGTGTTTTTCGGATGAAGAAAAGTGGCGCGTGCCTGAAGGGTCCGATCGGATCGGACAATCTGATCAATCAGCAGCCGGAAAAGCGGAAGGCGCTGGCCGAGTTCATCGGCGGTCTGCCGATCGGCGACGACCGGGAGCGCAACCGCGGCTATCTGATCGAATGCCTGCACAAGGCGCAGGAATTGTTCGGCTATCTGCCGGAAAGCGTGCAGTTGTTTGTGGCCGACCACTTGCGCCTGCATTTGTCGGAAGTCTATGGCGTGATCAGTTTCTATTCGTATTTCACGACTGTGCCGACCGGCAAGTATCGGATCAATGTATGCATGGGAACCGCCTGCTTCGTGCGCGGCGCGGATCGAATTCTCGAGGAACTGAAGCGGCATCTTGGCATCGACGAGGGCGAGACTTCGGAGAACGGAAAGTTCTCGATCGGCGGCCTGCGCTGCGTCGGAGCCTGCAGTCTGGCGCCGGTGGTCATGGTCAACGACAAAGTTTACGGCAACGTGGCGCCCGGCAAGGTGCTGGACATCATCAACGACTGCGAATGACGCGGCTGGCCGGCAGATCTGGCACAAGCCCGCGGATTGCGGAAAGGTTTCAGGCAGGAGATTGTCCCGGTGAAGATTGAAAACGCGAAACAACTCAAGAGTCACGCCTTGGAATTGGGCATGCGCCAGGCCAAGGGGCCGCGCACCCGCATTCTGGTTTCCATGGGCACTTGCGGGATTGCGGCCAATACCCACCCGGTTCTGACTGCCCTGCGCGAGGAAATAGGCAAGCGCGATCTGCAGGATGTCTTCGAGGTGGTGGAGACCGGCTGCATGGGGTTGTGCCACAGCGAGCCTTCGATCGAGGTGGTCGACCGGGTGGAGGGTACTACGACTTTGTACGGCAACGTGACGGCCGGGCAGGCGGCCGCGATCGTCGAGGCTGGCGCCTATGAAGCGGCCGGGGTCGAAATTCTGGACCGCACCTGGTACTGTCCGGAGGGCGAGGAGAATCAAGCCGGGGCGCGGCAGGCACGCGTGGTCTTGCGCAACAGCGGCCGGATCGACCCGGAAAATCTGGAGGCATGCCTGATTGCCGGCGGCTATCAGGGGCTGGCCCGGGCGCTGACCGAGATGAAGCCGGCGCAGGTGATCGAGGAGATTGCCGAGTCCGGCTTGCGCGGGCGCGGCGGCGGCGGTTTTCCGACCGGTCTCAAGTGGGGGTTCGCCGCCGCTCAGTCGTCAACGGAAAAGTATGTGATCTGCAACGCCGACGAGGGCGATCCCGGCGCGTTCATGGATCGGGCCGTGCTCGAGGGCGATCCGCATTGCGTGCTGGAGGCGATGGCGATCGCGGGCTACGCCGTCGGCGCCCAGTCTGGTGTAATCTATATTCGCGCCGAATATCCACTGGCGATCCGGCGGTTGCGCATGGCCATTGAACAGGCTCGCGCCAGTGGTTTCCTGGGAGCCGACATTCTGGGGACGGGATTCGGTTTCGACATTCAAATCAAGTACGGCGCCGGGGCTTTTGTCTGCGGCGAGGAAACCGCCTTGATTCATTCGATCGAGGGAACCCGCGGCGAGCCGACATTCAAGCCCCCGTTCCCCGCCGTCTCGGGGCTTTGGAAGAAGCCGACCGTGGTCAACAATGTGGAGACCTTCGCCAATGTGCCGGCGATTCTGCGCAAAGGCGCGGGTTGGTTCAAGACCATCGGCACTCCGGAATGTCCGGGCACCAAGGTCTTCGCCCTGGCCGGCAAGGTAAAGAAGGTGGGGCTGGTCGAGGTTCCCATGGGAACCACTTTGCGGGAGATCATCTTCGGGGTTGGCGGCGGCATTCGCGAGGATCGCCAGTTCAAAGCGGTGCAGACCGGCGGCCCCTCCGGCGGCTGCCTCAAGGACGACAACCTGGACACCCCGATCACCTACGAGTCGCTGCGCGCCCTCGGCTCGATGATGGGCTCCGGCGGCATGATTGTCATGGACGTCGACGACTGCATGGTCAACGTGGCCAAGTTCTTTCTCGACTTCACGCTCGACGAGTCGTGCGGCAAATGCACGCCATGCCGGATCGGCAACAAGCGTCTGCACGAGATGCTGGAGCAGGTTTGCGCCGGCCGCGGCAGTCATGAAACTCTGGCCAAGCTGAAAAATCTTTCCCACACGATCCGGGACACCGCCTTGTGCGGTCTCGGCCAGACTTCGCCCAATCCGGTGCTCTCCACCATGATTCAGTTCGAGGATGAGTACGTTGAGCATATTGAGCAGGGCAAGTGCCGGGCCGGAGTCTGCCGGCATCTGATCTCCTATGCGATCAACGACGACTGCGTCGGCTGCACGCTGTGCGCCCGCAACTGTCCGGTCGACTGCATTTCCGGCGAACGCCGCCAGAAGCACCATATCGACCAGGACAAATGCATCAAGTGCGGGGTTTGCCACGATCTCTGCAAGTTCCACGCGATCGACAAGAACTGACGGCGACCCCGGTCAACTTTTTTCTTCTGGAGTTTTTTTCGATGATTGAAATGACGATTAACGACCGCAAGGTGCGAGTCCCCGAGAATGCCACGGTGCTGCAGGCGACCCGCCAGATCGGGATTAAGATTCCCACTCTCTGCCATCTGCAACTGGACTGTTTCGAGGTCGAACACCGGATGGGGTCATGCCGGGTTTGCGTGGTCGAGGTGGAGGGGCGGCCGAACCTGGCGCCCGCCTGCTGCACCCCGGTGATCGACGGCATGGTGGTGCGCACCAACACGATGCGGGCGATCAACGCGCGCCGCACCATGCTCGATCTTCTGCTTTCCGACCATCCGAAGGATTGTCTGACCTGCGAGAAGAACGGCGACTGCAACTTGCAGCAGCTGGCCGGCGAGCTTGGACTCCACAGTATCCTGTATTCCGGGGAAATGTCGACCTACCCTCTGGACTTGGCCAATGAAAGCATTGTTCGCGACCTCAACAAATGCATCATGTGCCGCCGCTGCGAGACCGCCTGCAACACGGTGCAGACGGTCGGCATTCTCTCCGGCGTGCGCCGCGGCTTCGAGGCGGTGGTGGCGCCCAGTGGGGAACGCCCGCTGGCCGACACCAAGTGCGTGTTCTGCGGTCAGTGCGTGGCCGCCTGCCCGGTCGGCGCCCTGACCACCATGAACCACACCTACGAAGTCTGGCGGGCGCTCAACGATCCGGAGAAGACGGTGGTGGTGCAGACCGCGCCCGCCGTTCGGATCGCGATCGGCGAGGAATTCGGCCTGGAGCCCGGCACCATCGCCACCGGCAAACTGGTGGCGGCCTTGCGCCATCTCGGCTTCGACCAGGTGTTCGATACCGATTTCGCCGCCGACCTGACGATCATGGAGGAGACTACCGAGCTGATCGAGCGGATCAAGAACAACCAGAACCTGCCGATCCTGACGTCCTGCTGTCCGGGCTGGGTCAAGTTTTTCGAGCATCAGTTTCCGGACTTGATCAACATCCCGTCGACCGCCAAGTCGCCGCAGCAGATGTTCGGGGCGGTGGCCAAGAGCTACTATGCCGAGAAGGTCGGGGTGGCGCCGGAAAATCTGGTGGTGGTTTCGGTCATGCCCTGTCTGGCCAAGAAGTATGAAGCTTCGCGCGAGGAGTTTGCCCGCGACGGCGTGCGCGATGTCGATATCGTGATCTCGACCCGCGGGCTGGCCTCCATGTGCAAGGAGGCGGGAATCGTCTTCGAGCAGCTCGAAGACGAGGAGTTCGACAGTCCACTCGGCGCGTCGAGCGGCGCCGGCGTCATTTTCGGAGCCAGCGGCGGGGTTCTCGAAGCCGCTCTGCGCACCGCCGCCGACTGGCTCAGCGGCGAGGATCTGGCGGAGGTCGATTTCGCCGACGTGCGCGGGATGAAAGGCATTCGCGAGGCGACGGTCGAGGTGGCGGGCAGGCAGCTCAAGGTGGCGATCAGTTCGGGATTGGGCAATGCCCGGCAACTGCTCGAACGCATTCAGCGGGGCGAAGCCGAGTATCACGCGATCGAGATCATGGCCTGTCCGGGCGGTTGCCTCAACGGTGGCGGCCAGCCCTATATCAACGGCGACACGGGGATTCTGGAAAAACGGCGGAAGGCGATCTATCGCGAGGACGCCAACAAGCCGGTGCGCAAGTCGCACTTGAATCCGGACATTCAGAAACTGTACGCGGAATACCTGGACAAGCCGGGCAGCCCCAGGGCGCACGAGCTGCTGCACACCAAATATTCGCCGCGCGACAACTTTTAGCCCGATCGATTCACAGGCTCCGATGGCGCATCGATCAGTTACATCAGACCGTTCTCCTTCAGGCTGAAATAGTCGATTCGCCCGGGACGGGCGCAACCGCCGACCACCACATGGTCGAGAACTTCGATGCCCACGATCTTGCCGGCCTCGACCAGTTTGCGGGTGGACTCCAAGTCCTGCGGCGAGGGCGCGGGATCGCCGCTCGGATGGTTGTGGACCAGGATCAGACGCGAGCAGGCGTCCCGAATCGCCCGCCGAAACACTTCGCGGGCATGGATCGGACTGCGGTCGAGCAGGCCGACGGTTACGCATTCGTCGCGCAACACGCCGTTTCTCGTATCCAGCAGCAGCACATGAAACTCCTCCTGCGATTTGCCGCGCAGGGTCTCCCGCATATAGTCCGCCACCGCCGCCGGATTTTCCAGGCGCGGCGTCTCCTTGCCCTGCAGGCGGCTGAACCGCCGGGCCAGTGAAAAGGCGGCGTGCAGTTCGATCGCCTTGGTCTGGCCGATCCCCGGGATTTGCCGCAGTTCCTCGATCGTCGCCAGCGCGACCCGAACCAGATCCCCGTCAAAGGCGGCGAGCAGACTGCGGGCCACTTCGAGCACCGACCGGCCGGCCCGGCCGGTGCGCAGCAGAATGGCCAGCAGCTCGGTGTTGCTCAAGGCTTCGGGACCGGCTCGCAGCAGCCGCTCGCGCGGCCTTTCATGCTCGGGCATTTCGGCGATCATCCAGGCGGAAACGGATACTTCCTTCATTGGGCACGCTCCTTTCTTTGCTGTTATTTAACAGTATAATGCCGTTTCCGGTAAAAGCAAACAATTCAAAAGCCCCAGGGGCAACCGGAGGGTGTCCCTGGGGCTTTTGAAGAAATAAATTTAGCGGGCTGGAAGCCCGCACCAAAACTGTGAACCTACTTATGCAACCACACCGGGAATATCCCGCCGCCAGGCCTCCTGCCGCCGCCTGCCGTCGACTCCTGGCTTTTTGCCGTGGTCGGTGGCTTGTTTGATGTCGCCATCGAGTTCGTAGGCCGCGCCGCTCGCATTCGCCGACCGCTTGACCTGGCCCAGATCGCAGCCGTTGCGGATCAGCGTGGTTTGCAGTTCCAGGCGGTCGATCTTGCGAGGGGCGATGTCATGCTGCAAGGAAATGGCGGCGGCGGTGCCGGCAGCCTCGCCGGTATTGACGCAGGCCAGCACCAGCCGACAACCGGACTGGGCCATGAAATCGGCCGATAGGCAGCGACCTGCCACCAGCAGATTTTCGACTTTGACCGGAACCAGGCTGCGATAGGGAATATCGTATACGGTTCTGCCGATAATGTCCGCGCCTTTGCGGCCCCAGTAGTCGCTCAAGGCTTCCTTGCCGCCGGGCGGCAGCCAACTGGTGCCGTAGCCGCCGGGGTTGCAGATCACATAGCGGGTTTCACCATCCACTACCATCTTGTCCCACTTGATGTTGCCGACTTTGTCCGGCCCGTGTACGTCGTAGCCGTGTCCCGAAATGCAGATGACATCGTCGAATCTGCGGCCGCTGGCCAGATCGGCGGTGGTTATGACATATTCTCCCAGCACCCGCCGGGTCTCGCGGACTCCGAGCAGGGTGGCGGTGTCGATCAGCCAGGACTTTTCGAAGCCGGGAACATTCTGCCTGATGAATCGCCACAGGAGGTCGGCCTGCTCGCGTCCTTCGAGGTACATCCGGGTCAGATCACGATTGTCCAGGGGGCGACATCGCCGAGAGTGCGAGAAGCAGATGCTAACCTCGTCCATTCCGCAGTGCTCGGGGCGACCCGGGACATGGGTCATCCAGTTGAGGTGATTGTCGATTTCCGCGATTTTAGCCCAGCCTTCGCCTCGGGTTTTCTCGATCAGCTCGATCCACTTGGGATCCTGGCGCTTCAAATCCGAGTTGACATAGCCGTCCCAGTCCACGCCGCCCAGGCGAAACTCCAGGGAGCAGGCCTGGTTCATCCCGTCGCCGGGACGCCCCGACATGTACTCGCAGCCCGCGAAATGGGCGACATCCGCATCCCCCGAGCAATCGACGGTTCGCTTGGCCAGGATCGCCTGTCGCCCGGACTTGCCCTCGACCACAACTCCGGCCACCGCATCACCACGCATTATTGTTTCCACCGCGTGGGTGACCAGCAGCAGGTCGCAGCCGGTCGCCGCGACCATCCGATCGAGGACGAGCTTATGCTTTTCCGGGTCTGAATTGCGGTGCCATTCCGCATCCATTTCTCGCAAGCGACGCATCATATCGCCACCAATGCCAGAAATGAAATCCAGGGGGATGTTGACCAGGCCGATGGTGGCCAGGCCGCCCAGGCTCGATTCGCGCTCGATCATCAGGGTTCGGCAGCCGGCGCGGGCGGCGGCGATGGCGGCGCCGACGCCGGCCATGCCACCGCCAACCACCAGAACGTCGTATTCGCCGACCAGCGGCAGCTCCTTCGCGGGTTCCCGGATGACTTTCCCCGGTGTTTGTGCTTGCAGATCAATCATGGCTGTTTCCTTTCTTCAGTTGGTTCCGTTTTCTGCCTTTTGGCATCGAATTCGATCTCGACAATCGCCTCGGAGGCGCAGTTCTCCCGACAGACCCCGCAGGCAATGCATGCTTCCTGGTCGATGCGGGCTCCCTCCAAACCCATTGCGATCGCCTCGACCGGGCATTCGTAGATGCAGGTGGCGCAGAAGGTGCAGCCGCGAGTTACTTCATATCTTTTCATTTTCGGCTCGATCTCCTGTTCAATGGTTGACTATCGCCTCCATCAGTTTCGCCGCCGCAGCGATTTTCGACCGATACTCGCGCTCGTTGAGCGGGGTGCAGCGATAGGCGGGCACCGAAATGCCAATTGCCGCCAGAGTCCTCGCCCCTTGGTCGGCCGAAACCCGACAGGCGAAACTTTTGATCTGGCAATTCTTTGATTCCACGGTCGAACAACCGCTCTCCCGGATTGCCGCCAGCGCTTTGCCGTAGTCGATCTCCTGATTCCTTTCCTGCAGCTTCCCGATCAGCAGGGTTTGCCGATCGGGCGGTTCGAATGCGGTCAGCAGGCGGCCGGTGGCGGTGTCCCATGTGGATTCTTCCGCCGCCGCCGGTTGATCGTCGGCAATTAGTTCGCTGTCGCCTTCCTGTTTGGCAATGCGCACCCTGCGACCGCCTTCGAGAATGCTGACGCTGGCGGTCTCGCCGGTTTCCGCCGCCAGGCGCGAGACGGCTTCCAGAGCCGCATGGTGCAACGACGTCCGAGCCAGCTCCGGACGCGCCAACCCGACGATGCGGGAACCGATGGCGAAGCCGCCCCCCGCTCCGCGCTCCAGCCATCCCAGCTCGGCCATTGACTTGAGGATTTGTGAAAGGGTCGCCTTGTTCCACTGCAGGCGGCGTTGCAGCTCGGTGAACGAGATTCCCCGCTTTGCCGCCACCTCCTGCATCACACGGTCGGCCTTGCCCAACACCTTGATCACTTTACCGGCCCGCCTTGTTTGTCAATGATGGAATTGTTTGTCAATGATATTTAAGATAGCGCGGCGGGAAGAGGATGCAAGTCGGTGGCGCGAAAAAGTCGAGGATCAACGATTGCCGGCAAACGACCGCCAATCAAGCCGCGAGAAGGCTCTATGCAGGTTGTCATGGCAATTCGACGGATTATAGTTGGCTTGAACTCGCAAGAAAATCGGCGGCAGAGATTAAACATCGGAAGAAGGTTCGTGCTTTCGTTCCTCCATATTCGCAACCTGGCTACGGTTTCCGAGCTGGAGATTGAGTTCGCGCCCGGACTCAACGTGGTGACCGGCGAGACCGGCGCCGGCAAGTCCTTGATCATGGGCGCCCTGCAGGCGCTGCTTGGGGAGCGGGCCGACAAATCGATGATCAGGCACGGCGAAAGCCGGTGCGAGATCGCGGCCGAATTCATGGTCGTTGACGACGACTCCGAATCGTTCGAAGGGCTGTCGCGGGTGCTGGCGGCGGCCGGGGTGGCATCGGTCGAGCCGGGAAGGCTGCTGGTGCGGCGGACGCTGACTCCGACCAGTTCGCGAGCCTATGTCAACGATTCCCCGGTGACTCTGGATATCCTGCGGGCGGTCGGCGACTGTCTGGTTGATATCCATGGCCCGCACGACCATCAGTCTCTGCTGGCCGCCGGTTGTCAGCTTGACTTGCTGGACGGTTTTGCCAGCTTGACGGAACTGCGCAAAACCTGTCGCGACAGTTTCGCCCAGGCTCGCGAGTGTCGACGCGAGATCGAGGAGATCGGCCGGACTTCGGTGGACGCGGCGGAAGGTGAAATCCTCAGTCATCAGTTGCGGGAAATTCGCCAGGCCGCACTGGATCCGGACGAAGAGCGCCGCCTGCATGAGCAGTATCGGGCGGCCGCCAACTCGCGCAGTCTGATCGAGAACGCGGAGAACTGTCGCCAGGCCTTGAGTGAAGCCGACGATTCAGTGGTCGAGCGTCTGCGGCCTTGCGTGGCCATGCTTGACGAGATCGCCCAATTGCACGCGGAGCGCGGGCCCGCCTTGCTGGCCAGCCTTGAGTCGGTGGTCGGACAAATCGACGAGCTGGCCCGTGATCTGGGCGAGTTCGCCGATTTGGTCGAGCTCGACGGTGATTCGCTGCGCACGGTCGAAGAGCGCCTGGAGCAGATTCAACGCCTGCGGCGCAAGTACGGCGGCACGGTCGAGGATGTTTTGCGGCGGGCCGACCGTCTGGCCGAGCGTCTGGCCGCCTCGGAACAGAGGGAAGAGCGCTTGCGGGAGTTGGCCCAAACCGAGCGGGAGCTGACGGAAGGGCATCTGGCCAATTGCGCCGAGCTGTCCCGCCGCCGCCGGGCGGCGGCGGGCGAGCTGGCTGATCGGGTGTCCGAAAAACTGCGGGTTTTGGGGTTCGAGGACTGTCGCTTTGAAGTATCGTTGAGTGAAGCGGAGCCCGGGCCTCGGGGAGCCGACCGGGCGGTGTTCATGTTCGCCCCCAATCCCGGGGAGGGGATCCTGCCGCTGCGCAAGATTGCCAGCAGCGGCGAGGCGGCGCGGGTCATGCTCGGAATCAAGACGGTGTTTTCCGCCGTCGACCGGATACCGGTTCTGGTCTTCGACGAAGTCGACGCCAATATCGGCGGGGTCACCGCCAATCAGGTGGCCGTCGAGCTGGCCCGTCTCGGTCGGAGCCACCAGATCTTTTGCATCACGCATCTGCCGCAGATCGCGGCGGCCGGCGATTCGCACTATCGGGTCGTGAAAATGGTCGAGGATCGTCGTACGCTGACCGAGATCCACCGGATAGAAGCGGATGAGCGGCTGTCCGAAATCGTCAGAATGATGGGCGGGCAGGATGGTTCGAAGGTGGCTCGGCAACATGCCAAAGCCATGATCGGGCAGGTTGGGGGTCAAGTTTAGGCTACAGCCTGATTGATCAATATGGATTCACCTGTTTCCCTGTGTGCTATACAATTGTGTCAGCCTATGTTATTGCAATAATATTGTTTGATTGTGGTTTTCCTTTATCTTAAGTGCAAAGGTTAAATATGTTGCAGTAGTTAATAAACGAAATAATCTTTTAGTGGAATAGTACTAAATTATGAAGAAAATCCAAAAATTAGGACGTTTCCAGGAGTTGATGGTTATCGTCAGCGAACTCTTCCGCAAACGACGTGAAATTTTGAGGTTCCTTCGCTATATCCGCAGTTCCGGCGGGATCTCGGGAACCGTTGATAATGAAGAATTCGATCATTTGATTGGACTTGCCAAACAATCCAGAGCATTTGGGGGGCCGCTTGTGGAGATAGGAACCCTTTTCGGTCTCAGTACCCAGGCTTTGGCTTTGGGCAAGTCTCAAGAATAACGACTTTACACGGTAGACAAGTTTTCTTGGAATCCGATCGGAATACCTGATTGGCGGCATAGGCAATTGACAAATAATAATTTGCAGTACTTGATTCGAGACCAAAATGTATGTTTGGTTGAAGCAAGCAATGTAGACTTCTATCGTGATTGGAGCAATGGATCGCCTAGTTTGGTGTTTATTGATGCCGGACATTCTTACGACGCGGTTAAGGTCGACATTGATTGGGCAGTCCGTGTTTCAGCCAAAATCATCTGCGGTGACGATTTCTGTTATTCTGGAGTAAGGCGTGCGGTGGAGGAAGCTTTTCAACATCGTTATTATTTGACGGGTGGCATGTGGGTGCACATTGATGACGGAACCTTAGAAGGCAATAAAGAACAAGCCCTTAATGAAAATACTTGAACCACAACGCCGGCAATTAACTTCGTTTTTTCAACCAAAGATTGTAAAGATCAATGCAGATGGCGATCCGCTGATTTATATAATAGTTCATGGCTGAATTCGCATTAACCAATAAGTTCAGGCAGGAGGCATGATTATGCAGTATAGAGCATTGGGAAAGTCGAATATCGAGGCTTCGGTGGTTGGTCTTGGCGCCTGGGCGATCGGCGGCTGGATGTGGGGCGGAGCCGAGGTCGAGCAGTCGGTTTCCGCCATCCGGACAGCGGTCGAGGGCGGGGTCAACCTGGTCGACACCGCCCCGATCTATGGCTTCGGCGAGTCGGAGAGGGTTGTGGGTCGGGCGATCAGAGGAATTCGCGAGCAGGTGGTTCTGGCCACCAAGTGCGGCCTGGTCTGGGATCGCGAGCGGGGCGTTTTCGCCTTCGACTCGGACGAGAAGTCGATCGGCGGCAAAGTCTATCGCGTCTACAAGTACCTGGGTGCGGAATCGATTCGCCGCGAGCTGGAGAGCAGTCTCCGCCGGCTGGACACGGACTATGTCGATCTTTATCAGACGCACTGGCAGGAGGAGAGCACGCCGATCGAGGAGACCATGGAGACCCTGCTGAAGCTGAAGCAGGAGGGGAAAATCCGGGCGATCGGGGTCAGCAACGCGACTCCCGAGCAGATGCGCCGCTATCAGGCGGTCGGCCCGCTCGACTCGGATCAGGAGTTGTACAGTATGCTCGACCGAAAGCACGAAGGCGGCAACCTGCCGTTTTGCCGCGAACAGAAGATGGCCTTTCTTGCCTACTCGCCTCTGGCTCGCGGCCTGCTGACCGGCAGGGCGACTCCGGAGCGCCAGTTCGAAGAGGGCGACGCCCGCGCCGGCATGGCGCGGTTCTCGGTCGAAAATCGTCGCCGAGCGCAAGACATGCTGGAGCGGATGCGGCCGATCGCCGAACGGCATGGCTGCGGCTTGGCGCAATTGGCGCTGGCCTGGGCTTTCCACCAGCCGGGCTGTTCGCACGTTCTGTGCGGAGTCCGCAATTCGGGTCAGGCCGAAGCCGCGGTCGCGGCCGGCGAGGTAGTTCTGCGGGAGTCGGAGCAGGCCGAGGTCGACAGTCTCCTCCGGGAGTTCTCGGATATTGTCTGATTTCGCCCTCCGATCCGCACAATTCATGCGCGTGGACAGTTAAGGCTATAATCATCGCAATCGAATTCTTTGAAATGAGGCTATTGTTATGGATTGGCAGAATCATCGGTTAATGCACAGAAACCGTCTTCCGGGTCGCGCCTGGTTTGTTCCGCAGACCGACGGGCAGGCGGCGCTGGCTTTGGGCTCCGACAGGTCGGAGCGGGTGCTTTCTCTGAACGGCCAGTGGCGGTTCTCGTGGACGTCGGCACCCTTTCTGGCGCCGTCCGACTTCTTCTCGGAATCCTTCGACGACGAGCGGTGGGACAGCCTGCCGGTGCCTTCCAACTGGCAGATGCTGGGCTACGGCAAGCCGCACTACTCGAACGTGGTCTATCCCTTTCCCGTCGATCCCCCGCGGGTGCCTTCGGACAATCCCACCGGCTGCTATCGACGCTGGTTCGAGTTGCCGCCGCAGTGGCATGAGTCCCGGGTGGTTTTGCGCTTCGACGGAGTCGATTCGGCTTTCCAGGTATGGCTTAACGGACAGGAGGCGGGGTTCAGCAAGGGCAGTCGCCTGCCGGCCGAATTCGACGTGAGCGAACACCTGCGGCCGGGACGCAATCTGCTGGCGGTCAAAGTGGTTCAGTGGTCGGACGGCTCCTATCTCGAGGATCAGGACATGTGGTGGCTCAGCGGCATCTTTCGCGAAGTCTCGCTGATCTCCCGGCCACCGGTTCATCTGCGCGACATTCATTTGAAGCCGGAGCTTGACCAGGCCTGTCGCGACGGAGAGTTGCAGGTGGAGGTCGAGCTGGCCAATCATGGGGCTGTCCGGGCCGAGGGCTTGCGCCTGCACGGGAGGCTGTTTGACGACAGCGGTAAAACAGTGGTCGAGTTCGAGCGGAGAACCGGCGGCGTCGAGCCTGGCGCGCAACTCTGCGAAACCTGCTCGGCCGCGGTCTCGGAGCCTCGTCACTGGAATGCCGAGCAGCCCTGTCTGTATCGCCTGGTACTGACTCTTTGCGACTCCGCAGGGAAGGCGTTGGAGGCGGTGGCCTTGCCGGTGGGCTTTCGGCGTGTCGAGATCCAGGGCAACCGCTTTCTGGTCAACGGGGTTCCGGTCAAGCTGAAGGGGGTGAACCGGCACGAGTTTCATCCCGACCTGGGCCGGGCGGTGCCGCTCGCCGCGATGCGCGAGGACATCCTGCTGATGAAGCGCCACAATATCAATGCGGTGCGGACTGCGCATTATCCGGACGACCCGCGCTGGTACGATTTGTGCGACCGCTACGGTCTTTACCTGATCGACGAATGCGACCTGGAGACGCATGGTTTTGGGGTCACCGGCGGAGAACCGGCCTGGCGCCGCAACCCGACCGAGGATCCGGAATGGCGCGAGGCCTGCGTCGACCGAATGACGCGGATGGTGCGACGGGATCGGAATCACCCGTCGGTGATCATCTGGTCGCTGGGCAACGAAGCACATTTCGGCTGCAATCACCTGGCCATGGCCGAGGCGGCCCGGCAGCTCGATCCCAGCCGCCCGCTTCACTACGAGGGCGACGCTGATCTGCAGTGCGCCGACATCTACAGCCGGATGTACGCTCCGGTCGAGGAAGTGGCGGAACTGGCGCGGCTAGGCGAGGACGAGTATTGCGAGAAGTACCGGCGCAAAGGTCGGGGCTACACCGAAAAACCCTTCGTGCTTTGCGAATACGCCCATGCCATGGGCAACGGTCCGGGCGGCTTGCTGGAGTATTGGCAGACGATCTACGCGCACGACAGTCTGATGGGCGCCTTTGTCTGGGAATGGTGCGATCACGGCATTCGCGCCTGTCGGGGCGCGGCCGGCGAGCCCGCCCTGGTTGCCGCCGCGGCCGACCGGCAGACCCGCGCAGCCGGCACTTTCTTCGCCTATGGCGGCGATTTCGGCGATCACCCGAACGACGGGAATTTCATCTGCGACGGCCTGGTCTTTCCCGACCGCCAACCTTCGCCCGGCTTGGTCGAGCTGAAAAAGGTGCTTGAGCCGGTTCGCATCGAGCCTGCGGAATCGAGTCCGAGACGGGTATGCATCACCAACCTGTTCGACTTTGTCTCGCTTGAGCAACTGGCCTTTTCCTGGAAGCTGATGGTCGACGGCCGGGTTGCGCAGAGTGGGAGCCTTGCTGTGCCGACCTTGACACCGCGTCAACGCGTGACGATCGAGGTGCCGTTTTCGCTGCCGAAGGATTCGTGTCCCGAGCTGGACTGCCGGATCGAGGTCGAATGTCGACTGGCGCAGGCGACCGACTGGGCGGAGGCCGGTCATGAAGTGGCCTGGGAGCAGATTCCTCTGCCGCAGGCGGTCATGGGCGCACGCAGAGTCAAGGTTAGAAGCGCCCCGGCGACTGGAGCTGTGCGGGTTGCGGAGAATGCGGCGGCGGTCATGGTCGCGGGCGACCAGTTTGAATTGACTTTCGACCGCCGCCTCGGCACTTTGGCCGACTGGCGCTGGCGCGGCGGGCCGCTGATCGAAAGCGGTCCGCGATTGAATCTTTGGCGACCCCGCATGGACAACGACGGATTTCGGGGAGAGTGTTTCGACCGGCTCTGGAAGGCCGGGAGGCTGCATCAGTTGCAGCATCGGGTTGACGGATGCACGGTTGACAAGCGGAAGGACAGGGTGGTTGTCGAGGTTGAAGCCAGGGTCGCGCCCCCGGTTCTGGACATCGGCTGGCACTGTCGCTACCGATGGACGATCCATGCCTCCGGCGCACTCTCCCTGAGCACCCGCGGGATTCCCGAGGGCGACTGGCCGCACTTGCCGCGGATCGGCCTGGCCATGGGCTTGCCCCGGAATTTCGACCGGGTGCAGTGGTATGGTCGGGGACCCGGCGAGAATTATCCGGACACCCAAAGGGCGGCTCGCTTCGGGCTGTATTCGGCGACCGTCGACGAATTGTTCACCGACTATCTGTTCCCTCAGGAGAACGGCAGTCGCGGCGACCTGAAATTCCTGTCGCTGACTGACTCGGCGGGCGACGGACTGACGGTGCGCGGTGAAAGCTTCCGGTTCAGCGCTTCCCGTTTCGAGCTGACCGAGATCGACCGGGCTCGGCATCCCGACGAATTGCGCTCGGGCGACCGCATCGTGCTTTGCCTGGATCATCGGTTCGCCGGCGTCGGCAGCGGCAGTTGCGGCCCCTACACTCTGGAAAAGTATCGGGTGCCGCCCGCCGAATTCGAGTTCCACCTTGATTTCGAGCCGGCCTGGCCAGCCTGATCATTTCATGCGAACTCGGCGGGGCGTTTTGGGGAATTGGCAGTCGGGAGTCGGGTTCGGCTGGTTCCTTCTCGCTTTGAGTGGTGGGATGACAGCGGGGAAACGATTGGTCGCCACCCATTCGTTTTGAGAAGGAGCCGGTCCGCCTTCATGGATACGGTCGGGGAGAAGGTTCAGATGATTGGTACCGGAGGTGGGACTCGAACCCACACTAGGTTGCCCTAACCAGATTTTGAGTCTAGCGCGTCTGCCAGTTCCGCCACTCCGGCATGAAGTGAATG
>SLSR01000020.1 GCA_007130365.1 Lentisphaeria bacterium | reverse complement strand
GGGGACAAACGGAAAATCAAAAGAGAACAAGGAACAGCCCCATGCATATCGAACAGCGGCAAATCTACTTCGACCAGGTCTCGGCCGCCGCCATCGCCGAAACCTATGGCACTCCGACCTACGTCTACGAGGAACGGAGAATTCGCGAAAACTTCCGGCGCGCCCTCGCCGCCTTCAAAAAATACTACGACGACTTCCGCTTCTTCTACGCGATCAAAGCCTGCAACAACCTGGCGATCGGGCATATCCTGCGCCAGGAAGGCGCCGGCATCGACGCCGCCAGCGTCAATGAAATACTCCTGGCCAGAGAGCTTGGACTGGGCGGCGAAGAAGTCATGTTCAGCGGCAACTTCCTCTCCGACCAGGATCTCAGGCAGGGACTGGAAAGCAAAGTCATCTTCAACCTCGACGACATCTCGCTGCTGCCCCGGCTGCTCGAATTCGGCAAGCCCGAAGTTCTCTCCTTCCGGGTCAATCCGGGATACGGACGCAGCAATGTCGGAGAGTTCGTGACCAACGCCGGGCCGCGCGCCAAGTTCGGAGTTCATCCGGATCAGGTCATGCCGGCCTACGCCATGGCCAAGGAAGCCGGCATCAAGCGCTTCGGCGCCCACATGATGCCCGGCAGTTGCATTACCGATCCCGACTACTTCGCCCTGATCACCGAACTGCTGATGGACCTGATCGGCCGCGCCGGCCAGGAGCTGGACATCCAATTCGAGTTCATCGACCTGGGCGGCGGCCTCGGCATCCCCTACCAGCCCGGCGAGGAGGGGCTGGATATCGAAGCCGCCGCCGCCCGCATCGCCGAAGTCTTCCGCAAGAAAGTCGAGGAATACCGCCTGTCGCCGCCGCGCCTGATGATGGAGCCCGCCCGCTATTTCGTCGGCGATGCCGGCTTCCTGGTCGGCCGCATCCACGCCGTCAAAAACAGCTACACCGAAATCCTCGGCACCGACATCGGCATGAACACCCTGGCCCGACCCGCCATGTACGACGCCTATCACCATATCTATGTCGACGGACGGGAGGGCGAGCCCAGGCGGAAGATCGGAGTCTGCGGGCAGATCTGCGAGAACACCGACTACTGGGCGCGCGACCGCATGCTGCCGGAAAGCAGCGCGGTCGGCGATCTGGTCGTGGTCGACAACGCCGGCGCCTACGGCCAGGTCATGAGCTACCAGTACAACGGTCGGCTGCGGCCGGCCGAAGTATTGGTCAACGGCGACCGACACACCCTGATTCGCGAACGCGAAACCTTTGCCGACCTGATCCGCGGCGTCCATGTCCCCGCACACCTGCGAAAAAATACTCGTTGAATTTCGCGTGTTCCCATCTGCGTATATCTGTGTCTATCCGTGGTTAAAAAAAAGAACGACATTAAAACCACAGATCACGCAGATTCACACAGATTAAAACACAAATCATCTGACCACTTGACCTGCAAGTGGTCAGATTGACAGCGGTTTGTGGATTGCTTCGGAAACAATCCGCAAACCATTCTTACTGTTTAATGTTTCGCGACTTTTCGTGTTTTTTGTGGCTATTGAAAATCTTCGCGACCTTCGCGATCCTCTGTTCAATTTTTTGGCGCAGGCCGCGCTTCGGCTACCGGCAGAAATTGTCGAGCAGCCGAAGCCCGAGCCGACCGCTCTTCTCCGGATGAAACTGGCAGGCGCACAGCGCACCGCGAACCACCCCCGAGGCAAAGCGCAATCCGTATTCGGTATGCATAAGCGTCATCCCCGGCGCCGTCTCCGGCCGCGGATAGTAGGAATGGACAAAGTAGAACTCGCCGCCCGAGTCGATCCCCCGCCACAACGGATGCGAACCCGCGAACTCCACCCGGTTCCAGCCGATCTGCGGCACCTTCAGCCGTCGCCCGTCCGCAACCTCCCGCAAATCATCGGGAAAACGCACCACTTCGCCGGGCAGCGCCCCGAGACATTCCGTCTTGTCCTCGTGACTGAATCGGAAAAGCAACTGATAGCCCAGGCAAATCCCGAGAAACGGCCGGTCGGCCGCAATCCGCTCGCGCAGTGCCCCGAGCAAGTCCAGCCGCCGCAGACTGGCCATGGCCGCGCCCGCCGCCCCCACTCCGGGGAATATCACCCGCTCAGCCCGCGCCACCAAGCCCGAATCACTGGTCACCTCGGCCCGATGCCCGAGATGCGTCAAGGCCTGCAGGACACTGGCCGAATTGCCCGCGCCATAGTCAACAATGGCTATCATATTCTTGTAGGCTTTCCGTTGGTTGGGCCGAGCGCGCCAGCGCCACCTTGCCAGTGCGCGCCAGCTCGACAATCCCGAACGGCTCCATCAGCTCGATGAATTCGTCCAGCTTTTCCGTCCGCCCGGTCACCTCGATCACCATCGCGTCGTGGTGGACATAGGTCACGCTGCCCCGGAAAATATTGGCAATCTGCACGATCTCCCCCCGCGTCTTGCCCGTCGCCTTGAGCTTGATCAGCATCAGCTCGCGCGCCGTGAACCCGGCGCCGGTCAAATCCGTGACCTTGACCACCTCGACCAGCTTGTTGAGCTGCTTGTCGATCTGCTCAAGCACCGCGTCGTCGCCGCTGGTGACAATCGTCATCTTCGAGAGCGCCCGATCCTGGGTCGGCCCCACGGTCAGACTCTCGATGTTGTAGCCGCGACCGCTGAACAAACCCGCGATCCGGGTCAATACTCCGAACTTATTCTCGACTAGAACACTGATGGTATGGCGCATTTTCCGATCTCCCGCCTGGCGTTTTTTGCGGTTTCAGCACTACTGTCGGGCCTTCCGCCCGCAACCCTTGAAAAATACCCCGTGCCGCCCCGAAAGCAACCCGGCGCCGCCCGGCGCCGGGTTGCCGGCGGTTTTCGGACTTGACATTGCTTGCCGAAAGACTATGTTCAATGCATATTGAACAAAGTAAAACCGGTGGGCGCGGGCAAAGCCGCATAATCCACCGGGCGAAGCCTGCCCCGGAATTCACCGCCAGGGCAAAGATTTGTGGAAGGCAGGGGAACTGCATAGGAACCACTAATCCACTTATTCAGGTCTACTTTTTCTCAACGGAAAACGATAGCGGCGACGCGAACGGCTAACGAGCTGGGAGCATCACAAATCGTCCACCGTTCTCGTCGCCGTTCTCGTTAACCGATGAAGAGACGTATTAAAGCAAAGAAAGTGGTCAAGTGTCTACAAATAGCTCTGCGCCCTTTACCATACTTCTGTTCAAAAAACCATAGTGTCGAGTGCCGTGACATCGTCAACCCTCTTTCCTGCCATGACCGCCAAAAAACCATCCCTCGACCCGGTCGTCCGGCGCTTCATTGAAGAGGCCGGCAGCACCACCCAGGCCTTCGGACTCGGCCGCGTGACCGGGCAGGTCTATGCCTGCCTCTACTTCAGTCCGACCCCGAAAAACCTCAACGACCTGCAGGAAATCCTGGGCATCTCCAAGGGCTCGGCCTCGACCATCGTCCGCCAGCTCGAGCAGTGGCATGCCGTGCGCAAAATCTGGATCAGGGGCGACCGCAAGGACTACTACACGGCCGAGGACAACTTCGGCCACATTCTCAAGCGCGTGCTCAACGATACCGTGTCCAACAAAATGAACTCCTACAACGCCCTGCTCCAGGAGCTTGAGGACAAACTGCCCGACTCCAACGCGGACAACGGACGCACCCGCGAACAGCACGAATTCATCGTCGAACGCTTCAACAAACTGCGTCACTTCCACGGGCGCGCCCGCAAGGTTTGGGAAAACCCCCTGCTCCGAAAACTGCTGCAATAGTCTCCATGAAACTCCATTCCCGCAAGATCATGCGCGTCGCCTGCCGCCTCGCCGGACTCGGCCTGGTGGTCGCCTCGCTGCTCTTTTTCACGGTCTTCCTACTGCTCGGCTACACCCCGCTCGGCAATCGCGCGGGCGACCGGCTGCAACAGCGCCAGACCGAAATCGAAAGCCTCGAACCGGCCGACTTCATCGTGGTTCTCGGCGGCAATGTCGTGCGCGCGGTCGATGCGGCCCGCCTGTTCCACCACGGCCTGGCGCCGCACGTCGTGCTCAGCGGCGGCCGCGAGGATCATTGGTCGGCCCTCCTGCTCTGTGGCATTCCCGAAGAAAACCTCCTGCGCGATCCCGAACCCGCCCGCACCGCCGACCACCCCCGCACCATTGCCGACCTGGCGGAGGTCGCCCCGGAAAGTCGCCTTATCCTGGTCACCAACGGCCTGCATCACCGGCGCGCCCGCCGCCTTTTCGAAAAGGCGGGCTATTTTCGGATTCAAATGTTCGAATACGAAGCACCCGACCGCCCCGACCGCATCGGCCTCGGCCCGCGCGGCGCCGTCGACGCCCTTTACGAAATGGCCGCCGCCCTCAAGGACCGCACCCTCTAGCCTGATTAATTCATGCGAACTCGGCCATGCGTTAATCGAAGGAATCATATAATTTATCCATGCCTTCCCCCGACCACAATCAATACCTGCTGTCCCTGCCGCCGGCCGCCGCCGCCACCGCCGCGCAGCTCGAAAACCTGCCGCCGCCGCGCTGGCATGCGGACTGCGATCCCCGCGGCCGACGCCTCGGTTCCGGCGGCGGCCGCTGGCATGCGGACTGCGATCCCCGCGGCCGACGCCTCGGTTCCGGCGGCGGC
>SLSR01000093.1 GCA_007130365.1 Lentisphaeria bacterium | reverse complement strand
GCGGGGAAGCTTTGCCATGACCCCGCAGCTTCCGCCCGTCGAAGAACGTGGCCGCATGCTCGGCGACCGAACGACGATTCGCATGATTCCCTACGGCTGCACCCAGTTGCGACTGACCATCTTTCCGGATCTGCTGCCATGCGGCAAGGAGTTCTGAATTTTGGTTGCCCCGATAAAGATAGACCTCGGGGCGGCGCGATTTGACGGTTAGGGATCTGTTGAGCGGGCGGCCGACCCGCTCGCTGAAGCTTCGCTGCCGCTGCCGCGTAAACGCGGAACTCTGACGGTTGGACAGGCCCAGATGTGAGGATGTTTGAGGCCATGGTGTCATCAAGTCACGAGGTCGTGAAGTCTCGAAATGGTGAAGTATTGTCTGGGTTGTCCGTTTTTTGCTATGTCAGATTCAAACTTCGACGTGAAAAACAAAACAGACGGATTAATGTAATCACAAGCCCCGGATCACTTGAATGGGGGGAAATCAAAGCCAAAACAAAAAACAAAAAGGCATGATTATGGACAACGTTTTTTTGCGAAATAAAATTTCGGCCATGACTCTGGATGAAAAAATCGGGCTTACTCTCTCGATCATTGTGGAAGGAACCACTTTTATTCCGGCGGTCGAGGGATATCTAAAGGATTACAATTGCGGTGGCATCAGAGTGGTTCCCGCCGAAGTTTACAAACAAAGAATGATCATCAACAAAGCGCTGCGCGATCAGGGGCAGGAACATCTGGAGAAAATCTATATTCCTGAGCAAGGCGCGACTTCCCCCTCCGTCACCTTGCGGCAGTATGCGGAAACCCTGGGCAGATATCATGATATGGCCGTCTCCCGCAGGAGCGGCATCCCGCTGCGCGTGATTTTCGACCAGGAAGGCGGGTTTTCCCGGGACCTGACCTTCGGCGGCACGCCGATCTTTCCCAAACAGATGGGATTGACCGCCGGCGGCGACCCCGAGATGGCCTATGAAACAGGCAAGGCCCTGGGGCGGATTGCCCGGGCTATGGGGATCAACATGATCCATTCACCCATCCTGGATGTGAATGTCAATCCCGACAATCCGGAAATCTATACCCGCGCCTTTTCCGATTCGGCCGAGGTCGTGGCGGAATACGCCCTGGCCATGGCCAGAGGAATGAAGGAGCAAGGGCTGATCGCGACTGGGAAACATTTCCCGGGACGAGGCGATTCCGACGGCGACGCGCATTTTGAAATACCGATAATCGATATTTCCCGGGATACTTTGTGGAATCGGGAATTGTATCCATATCGGGTTCTGATCGAGAAGAATATGCTGCCGGCCATCATGACGGCTCACAGCCTGTACCCGGCAGTCGACGACGAGAATGTGGCGAGCCTTTCCAAGAAATTACTGCAGGGAGTACTGCGGGAAAAAATGGGCTTTAATGGCGTTATCACCACCGACGCCATCGGCATGAAGGGGGTAACTCTGAAACACGATGTCGTGAGTGCCTGCGAGGTGGCTCTGGATGCCGGCTCCGACATGATTCTTTTGCGCATGGCCACGGCTGATCCGGTCGGACCATTGATCCCGCAAATTATCAACCGGATCAGGGATGCGGTGGAGCAGGGAAGGATCAGTGAAAGCGAAATGGACGGGAAAGTGTATAGAATTCTCGAATCCTATTACAACGCCGGCTTGTTCAACACTGGCGGTGCCTCCGCCGAAACCATCGACCAGGTGGTTGCGGACAAGGCGATCCAGTCCGTCTGCGCGGAAGCCAACGCCAGGTGTGTTCATGTGTATCGCGACCAGGACGGCCTGCTGCCTTTGCCCCGGGAGCAAAGAGCATTGGTGATCGAGCAGAGTTTCCCCAGGACCTATTGCCCGAACGACGGGCATTGGTATTCGGGTTTGTTCTATGACAAGCTGAGCGCCTACTCGAACCAACTCAGCTTTATCCAGACCAAAGTCAAGGCGACTGCCGAGCAGGAGGCTTTAATTGAACAACATCTGGATGATTTCGACCTGGTGATCATGACCAATTGGTATTATCGGGGCGGCCTCGACTCAAACAATGATGTGGTCAGAAAAATCGCCGGGCGCGGCAAAAAATTGATTGTCGTCGGCAATACCCCCTACGAGGGACAGTGTATTCCAAAGGAGGCTGGAACCGTCATCGTACAGTTCGGGGTGACACCCCTGAGCATTGCCACGGTAGCGGATATTATCTTCGGCCAGGCGCATCCCCGCTCGATCTGGCCAGTTCAAAGCAATTGTTGACGATTGCTGTCGTGACCTGTCCGACTTGTCCGCCCCAAACTCTGAAACCAAGTTCCAAGAGCCTCCGAAACAAGTGGCTATAACGACAATGCCAAGAAAAACAACCGGCAACAGTATTTGTTCAACATCATGGCGCGGCATTCCTGTGCTGGACTCGTACGATGTCGTGGTTTGTGGCGGCGGGCCAGCCGGCTGCCCGGCGGCGATTGCCGCCGCCCGGCATGGCGCCAGGACCCTGCTGATCGAGAAGCTCGGCTTTCCGGGAGGCGCCACCGCGACCGCGCTGGTGTCCAATGTGCTTAGCACCAACGGACGTGACTTTCAGGGCGTATGGCACGAATGGGCCCGGCGGCTGACCCGGATGCGCGCCATGTCGCCGCTGATTCGGAGACCGGCGGGCGACAACCCCGACCGGATATGGTTCAATGCCACGCTTGATGCCGAAGGTGTCAAGCGCGTCTGGGCGGGGCTCCTGCGCGAAGCCGGCGCCCGGCTCCTGCTGTGCGGTCATATCTGCGACACCGATGTGCGGGATGGAGCCATCCAGGGAGTGGTCGTGCATACGCAGGCCGGCCTGCAGGCGATACGCGCCCGGCGCGTGATTGACGCGACCGGGGATGGCGCGGTCTGCCATGCCGCCGGGGTCGAGTGGGATCGCGGGGTCAAGGAAAAGCGGTGGGCGCACCAGGTTTCGCTGGTCTATCGCCATGGTGGCTATCCAGTTCCCGGAACCCCCGGCGGGCCGCGCTTGAGCGGCGACTCCACCTCCGCCTATCGACCGGAGTTGCGCAGCCGGCTCAGCCTGAAGCAGGTGGATCCGCTAAACCCCTTTGCGGTCTCCGACGCGCTGTGCGAATTGCGGGAAAACATCGCCCGCAAGCTCGAAGGTCTGCCTTCCGGTCATTACCTGGTGGACACGGCGGCGGAGCTGGGGATTCGTTCATCCCGGATCGTCCGGGGCATCGACCGTGTGTCAGACGAGGATGCGTGGGTTCTGCGCAAGCGCGACGACGGCATTGCCCGGTCCTCCTGGGAACTGGATGTTCACTGCCCCGACGATGCGCCACCCCTGGCGCGCACCCTGCAATCGCACAGTGCGGCATACGCCGCGTTCAGCCGCCGCCTGGCGGACGGCGATTGGTTTGATGTGCCCTATGGCTGCCTGGTGGCGGACGGAGTGGACAACCTATTGGTCGCGGGCCGTTGCCTGTCCGCCGAATTCCTCGCGCACTCGTCGATGCGCATTCAGCAGACCTGCATGAGTACCGGCGAAGCAGCCGGCGTGGCGGCCGCGCTCAGTCTGGAGAAGAATTGCCCGCCGCGCGAACTAAAGCCCGCAGTCGTGGTTGCGCAACTGCAAACCGATCGCGACGTGGAGCCGGCGTTTGATCTGCGAGATTCAGGTTGAAAACCTGTTTTTATTTTCAGACATCTTGATCTCTTGTGCTCAAACCAGGTTCTTGGCGGAAAATGGCAGTGGTACCGAAAGTTAAATTTGAACAGGGAGATCGGTGAGGACGGCGAGAGGGAGTGGAACAGGAAAGAGAATGGATGTGGCGGATCTACTTCTGCTTTCCCCCTCCCCGTCCTCCCCGCTCGACAAACTTCGTTCGGTCTGCATCGGTTAAGCGGGTCGGGTAAGGGTGGCGGTTAAGCAAGCGTTTAAGTGTATTAAGGCGTGAAGCGTAACACTTAGTCGCCACGCTTAGTCGGATACGCTTAGTCGACAAACTTCGTTCGGTCTGCAGCGGTTAAGCGGGTCGGGTAAGGGTGGCGGTCAATTCCACCCACAGATTCTGCAGAAGAGCCTGATTTTATTATCAGAATAGTCACTATCAGCATGACTAATTATAAGGAAAAATATGAAAAAGAATCAAAAACCCAATATTCTGTTTCTCATGTGCGACCAATTACAAGGGAAAGTATTTCAGGGCGGCAGTGTATGTAAAACCCCCAATATCGACAGAGTTATCTCTAAAGGCATTAATTTTACAAATGCCTATACCCCGAATCCGGTATGTTCGCCGGCCCGCGCCAGCCTAATGACAGGGTTGCTTCCCCATAACCACGGGGTTGTCCATGTTATACATACGATAGATGAAGATCAATGCTGCCTGCGCACGGGGCACCCGCATTTTGCCCAGCACCTGCAAAAAGCCGGCTATCGCACGGGGTATTTCGGCAAGTGGCATGTGGAAAGAAGCAACGATCCGGCGAATTTCGGCTGGGAAACAACAGGCGACGAGCGAATCCGGCAATTAAGCGAGCAGTATGGTTCGAATCAAAACAACGGCTTTATCAAGGCCGGATACAATCTCTTGCCGAAAGGGTACAAAAAGTCGTTGTTGTATGGTATTACAAATGTTCAGCCGGAAAAAAGAGGCGCTGGCTTGATCACGCAAGCTG
>SLSR01000223.1 GCA_007130365.1 Lentisphaeria bacterium | reverse complement strand
TCGAAACCTTGCGGCGGCATTTGACCGGCGAGGAGTCCATGGATCAGAAGGCCGCCGCCGATCAGTCGGCGGCGGCGGAAGAAGGGGATCGGGAGAACAACCAGTAATCAACCGAAGCTCGGCTTCGCAGAAAGGAGAATCTTATTTTGCAGACCAAAGCTCAAGCCTATGTCCCGATGGTGGTCGAGCAGACGGCGCACGGCGAGCGGGGCTACGACATTTATTCGCGCCTGCTCAAAGACCGCATTGTCCTGCTCGGCAGTCCGGTCGACGACCATCTGGCCAACCTGATTGTCGCCGAACTGCTCTATTTGCAGTCCGAGGATCCGAAGAAGCATATTGAGTTTTACATCAACAGTCCGGGCGGCTCGGTCACTGCCGGCATGGCGATCTACGATACCATGCAGATGTTGCAGTGCGAGATCTGGACCTACTGCGTCGGGCAGGCCGCCAGTATGGGGGCGTTGCTGCTGGCCGCCGGCACTGCCGGCAAGCGGTTCGCCCTGCCCAATGCCAGAATCATGATCCATCAGCCCTGGGGCGGAGCCGAGGGCTCGGCCAGCGACATCAGCATTCATGCCCAGGAAATCCTGCGGACGCGGGAGAATCTCAACCGGATTCTCGCCCACCACACGGGGCAGACCCTCGAGGTGGTCGCTCGCGATACCGACCGCGACCGGTTCATGTCGGCCGAGGACGCCCGTGAATACGGATTGGTCGACCAGGTTCTGGTACACAAGGAAAAGCAATCGGAAAAGGGCAAGCGGGAGTAGTCGCAGATGCCGAAGAAAAACAGTTCAGACCATGGTTTTTGCGCTTTTTGCGGTCGCGAAAGAGATCAGGCGCCGCAGATGGTCGGCAGCCCCAGCGGCGTGTATATTTGCGCCGACTGCGTGGATATATGTCAACAGATGATCGACCAGGAGGATTCGACCGCCGCCGGCAAGCCGGCCAAAGGCCGCGCCCGTCGTTCCGCGGCCGGTGCCAGGCCTAAGATTCCGCGCCTCGAAGTGCCGCGGCCAAGCGAACTGAAGGACTATCTGGACAGCTACGTGGTGGGGCAGGAACGGGTGAAGAAGATTCTCTCGGTTGCCGTCCACAATCACTACAAGCGCATCCAGCACACGCATGACGGCGGTCATTTGGCCGGCGGGGTGGAAATCGAGAAGAGCAATGTGATGCTGATCGGGCCGACCGGCTGCGGCAAGACTCTGCTCGCCCGCACGCTGGCACAGAAGCTCGATGTGCCGTTCGCCCTGACCGACGCCACCACCCTGACCGAGGCCGGCTACGTCGGCGAGGATGTGGAGAACATTCTTCTGCGTCTGTTGCAGGCGGCCGATTTCGACCTGGGGCGGGCGCAGGCCGGGATCATCTATGTCGATGAGATCGACAAGGTGGCGCGGCGTACCGAGAACGTTTCGATCACCCGCGACGTTTCGGGCGAGGGTGTGCAGCAGGCTCTGCTCAAGATTCTAGAGGGCACGGTGGCCAACGTCCCCCCGAAGGGCGGCCGCAAGCATCCACAGCAGGAATACTTGCAGATCGACACCTCGAACATATTGTTCATCTGCGCCGGCGCCTTTGTCGGCCTGGATCAGGGAGTGCGCCGCCGGCTCGGCAAGCGGGTTCTCGGCTTTTCCGGCCAGGACGACCGGGAGGATCGGCGCATTCTTGACATGGAAGGGGCGGATATTCTGGCGGCGGTCGAGCCCGAGGACTTGCTCAAGTTCGGGTTGATCCCGGAATTTGTCGGCCGACTGCCGGTGATTGCCACTCTTTCCGAGCTGACCGAGGACGACCTGGTCAAGGTTTTGACCGAACCGCGGAACTCTCTGATCAAGCAGTACAAGGCCTTGTTCGCGATCGAGGGGGTGGAGCTGGACTTTACCGAAGACGCCTTGCGGGCCTTGGCCGGCCTGGCCAGAAAACGCGGCACCGGGGCTCGCGGCTTGCGGGCCATTCTGGAAAACCTGATGGTGAACGTGATGTACGAAGTGCCGTCGCGGGAGGATGTCGAAGGCTGTACGATTACCGAAAAGGCGGTGCTGGGAGAGGCGCCGCCGAGCCTGCGACTCAAGGCAGGCCGGGAGCAGCGCAAGAGCGCCTAGCCGCATTCGGATTAATTAATCAGGCTGGCGCCAGCCTCGGGAATAGGGAGCGGGATGATGAAGCGTTTCGATGATCTTTTTCAGGAACTGAAACAGCGGCAGGCTTCGCGCGATCCGCTTTCGAGCACGGTGCGGCTGCTCGAGCGCGGCAAGCATGCGATCGGCAAGAAGATCATCGAGGAGGCGGGCGAGGTCTGGATGGCCGCCGAACACGAAGATCGGGAGCGGGCGGCCGAGGAGATCTCGCAGTTGCTCTATCACCTGCAGGTGATGATGCTGGCCTGCCAGCTTGAACTGGAGGATGTCTACCGCTATCTGTAGCCCGAATTGTTCAGGCTGAGGCGGTGGCGGATATCCGGGCAAAGCCGGTTAAAGACAGGCCGGAAAGAAATCTGCATTCAGAATCGAAGGAGATACCTTGCAGCATGTTGTTGATCGCCTTGCCCAACAAAGGATCGCTGGCCGAACAGGCGACCGCGCTGCTCGGCGAGGCCGGCTATCGTTGCCGGCGCAATGACAAGGACTTGTGGGCGCTGGATCCGGAGAATCAGGTCGAGTTCGTCTTTCTGCGGCCGCGCGATATCGCGGTCTATGTCAGCCGCGGTGTGATCGAGGCCGGGGTTACCGGCCAGGATCTGGTGCGGGAGAGCGGGGTCGATGTGGCCGAGTTGATGCCTTTGGGGTTCGGGCGTTCCTGCTTCCGCTATGCCGCGCCTCGCGGGTGCGCTCTCGACCTGGATCATCTGGCCGGACAGCGCATCGCCACCTCCTACCCGAATATTGTGCGGGAGGACATGCGTCGGCGAGCGGGTCGGGCCGAGGTGGTCGAGCTGGACGGCGCGGTCGAGATTTCGGTTCGACTCGGGGTAGCCGACCTGATCGCCGATGTGGTTCAGACCGGGCGCACTCTGGAGCAGGCCGGATTGGCGGTGGTCGGCGAGCCGATTATGAATTCCGAGGCGGTCTTGATCGCTCGTGACCGAACCACCGTCGAACGGCCGGATTTGGCCTTGCTGCAAAAGCGGTTGCGCGGAGTTGTCGTGGCGCGCGACTATATCATGGTCGAATATGATGTGCCGACGGCGGCTCTTGAAGAGGCCTGTCGAATTACTCCCGGCATTGAATCCCCCACGGTCTCGCCGCTTAATGAAAAAGGATGGACGGCGGTCAAGTCGATGGCGCGCCGCCGCCATGCCAACCGGATCATGGATGCCCTGGCCGAACTCGGAGCCAAGGGCATCATTGTCACCGATATTCGAACTTGTCGAATCTGAGTGAGCGAGCGAGGGAGAGTTGGTCGTATGCAACGGAATTCGGAAACCCCGCCGCAGGTTCCCTTCGCCGATATTGCCCGGAATCTCAAGCCCTATGCGGAGCGCCTGCATCGGGTCGCCTGCGAAATTATCGACCGGGGTTCGTTCATTGGCGGTGCGCCGGTCAAGAGCTTTGAGGAAAATCTGGCGGCCTGGCTGGGCTTGTCGGCGGTCTGTGGCGTCGGCTGCGCGACCAGCGGCCTGACCATCACCATGAAGGCTTTGGGCATCGGTTCCGGCGATCAGGTGATCACCACCGCCAATTCCGCCATGCCCACCCCCGAATCGATCAGTCTGACTGGCGCCGAGGTCGTGTTTTGCGATATCGAGGGCGGCGGTTTCTACAATATCGATCCGACCGAGATCGAGGCCAAAATCAGCTCTCGCACCAAGGCGCTGCTGCCCGTCCATCTCTACGGCCATCCCTGCAACCTGGAGCGAATCCGGAAAATCGCGCAACGGCACGGCCTGCACCTGATCGAGGATTGCGCCCAGGCTCAGGGGGCACGCTATCGCGGTCGCTATGTCGGAACCTTTGGCGAGGCTGGAGTCTTCAGTTTTTTCCCCTCGAAAAATCTTGGCGGCTTCGGCGACGGTGGCGCGGTCGCCTCGGCCGACCGCGAGTTGATCGCAAAAGTGCGCAGAATCGCCAACCACGGACGGGGCAGCCACAAGTATTTGCACGAGGTGGTCGGCACCAACAGCCGGCTCGACACTTTGCAGGCGGCGATGCTGGACCTTCTGCTGCCCGATCTGGACGCGATGAACGCGGCCCGCCGCCGCGCCGCCGCCCGCTATCGGGAGCGACTGGCCGGAATCGACGACATCGTCCTGCCGGGCGAGGCGGAGCACTGCGAACCGGTATATCATGTCTATGTCGTGGTCGTGCCCGATCGTGAAGCGCTGATCGAGTTTCTGGGCAGGCGCGGAATCGCCACCGGCATTCACTATCCGCGGGCGCTTAACCTGCAGCCCGCCTACGCTTGCCTGGAGCAGGGGGAGGGCGCCTTTCCGAAGGCCGAATACGCCTGTCGGCATATGCTGTCTCTGCCGATGTTTCCGACGATTGGGAACGATGAAATCGACCGGGTTTGCGAGGCGGTCAGCGAGTTCTTCAAATGAGCGATTCACAGTCCATGCCGGAAATCTCGATTGTTGTTCCCGTCTTCAACGAGCGGGACAACCTGTCGCCCCTGCTTGACGAGATCGTCCGGGGCATGGGCGGTTTGCGGCGGCCGTACGAAGTGGTCTTTGTCGACGATTGCAGCACGGACGACAGCCTGGCGGTGCTGCGGCGTTTACGGGACGGCAATCGGTGCGTGAGAGTTTTGCGGCACAGCCTCAATTCCGGGGAGAGCGCGGCTTCCGCCACCGGCCTGGAGCGGGCTCGCGGCGAGGTGGTGATCACGATGGATGCCGATCGCCAGAACGATCCGGCCGACATTCCGAAGTTGCTGGCCGCCCTGGCCGAAGACGACGCGGTGGCGGCGGTCTGCGGAGTGCGGGCCCGGCGCGAGGACGACTGGGTGAAAAGGGTCTCCTCCCGAATCGCCAACCGTTTCCGCAACCTGGTTACCGGCGACCGCATATCAGATGCCGGCTGCACTTATCGGGCTCTGCGGCGCGAATGCCTGGGGGAACTGCCGGTGTTCAACGGGCTCCATAGGTTTCTGCCGACCATCCTGCGCTTGCAGGGATATCGGGTGATCGAGATCAAGGTCAATCATCGGCCGCGCGTGGCGGGGGTGTCCAAGTACGGCATTGGCAATCGAGCCTGGCGCGGCATTGTCGACTGCCTGGCCATGCGCTGGTTCAGACGCCGGGCGGTTTCGGGACGGCGCTTTGCCGGCGAATGCAGCCAGGAGGGCAATCATGGCCGGGACGAAGTTTCCGGAGCTCAGGCCGGAAGTCCGGCCGAAGTCGACGGCGGATCCCGATCGTGACAGGCTTGCCCGACAATTTCGTTCGTGATCCTGACGCGGGGCGGGGCGGGGAGTCGGCGCCGTCGCCGACAGCGACAGGCAGTCGGCGCAAGTTGATCATCAAGGCCTTGCTCCTGTTTGTCTTTGCGGTTTGCGCGCTGCTGGTGCTGTCTTCTCCAGAGTTGCGCGAATATTTTTCGAACATCGGTCGGCTGCGCGACCGCTTGCAGGAATTCGGAACGGCGGCGCCTCTGCTGTTTGTGCTGATGGCGGCGGCTCTGGTCGGATTGGGCATGCCGCGGCTGTTGATCTGCCCGGTCGGCGGCCTGATGTTCGGCTTTTGGTGGGGCTTGGTCTTGTCTTTGCTCGGGACGGTTGTCGGTTCCTACGCAGTGTTTGTCTTCGTGCGCTGGGGCGGCCGCGAAATGGTTCTGCGCAAGTGGCCGAAGTTGCGGCGGGCGACCGCGATTTTCGAGCGCCGTGGGTTCGTGCCGGTTTTTCTTGCCCGCCTGCTGCCGGCTGGCGGGCTGCTGATCAACGCGATGCTGGCTTTGACCCCGACCCGGCATTTTTCCTTTCTGGTCGGCACTTTTCTGGGGTTTCTGCCGGAGGCCATTCCGGCCACCCTGCTGGGGGCGAGCGGAGCGGCGGCGGTCGGTGGCGAAAACGGGTACTGGAAGTTTCTGCTTGCCGTGCTTGGCTTGATCCTGGTCTGGCTGATCCTGGCTGAACTGGTCAGACGATCCAGCCTGGGACGCGGCTTCCTGCGGCGGCTGCGCGAGACTCTGGGCAGCGGCGGCATGGCACCATGAAAAGTGTCAGTCTATTTCAGGACGGGATATTTTGGACTTTCATCGCAATGCACTGTAAACCAATAGTATAAGGAATTACTGTCATGGCCTTTCTTGATCAAAACTATCTGCTCGGTGGCGAGACCGCCTTCGAACTGTTTCAGCAAGTCGGGGATTTGCCGATCGTCGATCCGCATACGCACGCCGATGTGCAGCAGATTCTCGACGACCAGCCGTTCGCCGACATCTGGCAGGCCGAGGCGGCCACCGACCACTATGTATGGGAAATGCTGCGCAAGCGCGGGGTCGACGAGAACCTGATCACCGGCAATGCCGGCAATCGCGAAAAATGGATGGCCATGGCCGAGGTTTTCCCCTGGATTGCCGGCAGTCCCACCTATGAGTGGATCCACCTCGATCTGCGGCGGCAATTGGGGGTCGAGGAGCTGGTCAATCGTGACAATGCCGCGACCATCTGGCGGAAGACCGCCGAGATCCTGCAGAAGCCGGAGATGCGGCCGCGGGCTCTGTTGCGCAGGATGAAGGTCGAAACTCTGGCCTCCACCGACGATCCGGTCGATTCGCTGGAGGCGCATCGCAAGCTGGCCGCGGAATGTCCGGGGCTGGTCCGTCCGACTTTTCGTCCGGATCAGGCGATGAACATCTTCAAGGATTCATGGCGCTCCTACATTACCAGCCTGGAGCGACGCTTCAATCACAAGTTCCACAAGCTGCAGGATCTGGTCGAAGCCTTGCGCCAGGCGCACGACTGGTTCGCCGAACACGGTTGCGTGGCCAGCGACCACGGACTCGAGACACCCTATGGCTATCATGTCGAAGCCGAAGATGCGGACGCGGTCTTCCGCAAGGCCTACAATGGTCATGAACTGGAGCAGGACGAAGTGATCGCCTTCATGTCCTACCTGCTCAATCAGTTGGCCGAGATGGACGCCGAAAAGGACTGGGTCTTCCAGTTGCACATCGGAGTCACCCGCGATATCCGCGACAGCCTGTTCAATACGATCGGAGCCGATTCCGGCGGTGATGTGTCCGACCATCTGATCGACTATGTCGAACCGCTGGCTCCCTTGCTCAATCGTTTCGACGGCCGTCTGAAGACGGTGCTCTACTGCATCGAGCCGGGGCATCAGGCCAGTGTGGCGGCGCTCTGCCGGGCTTTCGGCGCCAAGGTGAACCCGGGTTCGGCCTGGTGGCTCAACGATTCCCCGATCGGAATGAAGCGGCAGTTGGAATATGTCGGCAGCGTCGATCTGCTGGCCAACCTGGCCGGCATGGTTTCCGATTCGCGCAAGCTTCTGTCCTACGGTTCGCGGCACGAAATGTTCCGGCGCACCTTGTGCGAGGTGTTGGGAGCCATGGTCGACCGCGGCCAGATGCCGCGGGAAGTGGCCGGCGAGCTGGCCTGCTACTTGTGCTACCAGCGGCCTCGCGAGTTGTTCGGGCTGGCTGGCCTCGCCTGAATAATTCACCAAGCCAGTGTGGTGCGGAGGTCGGCAGCGACAGGCCTTATTGCGGCACGAGAAAGCCGGCAAGGTTTCATTGGTGCCGCCGCAGCATGCGCAGTCCGTTGAGGACGACCAGCAGCGATGCGCCCATGTCGGCGGCGATGGCCATCCAGAGGGTGGCCAGGCCGAACAGCGCCAGGATCATGAACAGGGCTTTGGTGCCCAGGGCGAACCCCACATTCTGCTTGATTATGGCAAGGGTGCGGCGGGAGTGCAGGATCAGCCACGGAACCTTCGAGAGGTCGTCGGACATCAGCGCGACATCGGCAGTCTCGATCGCGGCGTCGGTGCCGGCCGCCCCCATGGCGATCGCCAGCGACGAGGCCGCCATAGCCGGGGCGTCGTTGACGCCGTCGCCGATCATGGCCACCTTGCCGTAGCGCTGGGTCATTTCCTCCACGGCCTTGACCTTTTCGTGCGGCAGCAGCTCGGCTCGAAATTGATTGATCCCCACCGCCGCCGCGACGGCCGAGGCGGTGACCCGGTTGTCGCCGGTGAGCATGACCACGTGTTCGATGCCGGTCTCCTTCAGGGCGCGGATGGCGGCGCGTGCCTGCGGACGCACCTCGTCGGCCACGGCTATGAGTCCACATACATGCTCTTCCGAACCCAGCGCGACCAGCGTGTGCGCCGCGTTTTCGATATCGAGAGCCTTGGCATGGACATCCGCTGTCTCGGCACCCTTTTCGTGCATGAAGCGGTGGCTGCCGATCCAGTAGTCTTTCCCGTTGATCGAGGCTTGGGCACCCTTGCCTTTGAGATCCTGCACTCGATGGGCGGGCTCGAAATCGATCCCGCGCGCCGCCGCCGCCCGGACGATGGCGCGGGCGATCGGATGACCGCTCTCGAACTCGAGCGCCGCGGCCCGGGCGAGCAGCTCCTGTTTCGTGTGGCCGTTGAACGGATAGAGCGCCTGAACCTCGGGGGTGCCGTGGGTGAGTGTGCCGGTTTTGTCCAGCGCGATTCCGCGCAGGCAGGCCGGGGCCTCGAGGAACAATCCGCCCTTGATCAGAATCCCGGCCCGCGCCGCCGAAGCCAGGCCGGCGACAATGGTCACCGGCGTGGAAACGACCAGGGCGCAGGGGCAGGCAATGACCAGCATCACCAGCGCCTGGTAGAACCATGCGCTCCAGCTTGCGCCGAACAGGAGGGGCGGCGCCAGAGCAACGACCACGGCCAGCGCCATCATGGCGGGGGTGTAGTAGCGGGCGAACTTCTCCACCCATTGTTCGGCCTTTGCCCGCCGTCCCTGCGCCTCCTCGACCATGCGGATAATGCGAGCCAGGGTGGTGTCGGCGGCGGCCTTGACAACCGTGAAATGGAAGGAGGATTCGTCGTTGACGGTGCCCGCGAACACCTCGTCGCCCTCCCGCTTCTCGACTGGTGCCGACTCGCCGGTGATCGGGGCCTGGTTGATGGTGGTGCGCCCCTTGCTGACTGTGCCGTCGAGCGGAACCTTTTCGCCGGGTCGGACAAGCACGGTGGCACCCACGGGAACGGCTTCGACGGGGATTTCCTCGATGTCGCCGTTGTGCGGACAAATATGCCGGGCGACGGCCGGCGACAAATCCATCAGTTTGCCAATGGCGCGACGCGCCCGACCCACACTCCAGGATTCGAGCACCAGCGACAAAGAGAACAGGAAGGTTACGGCGCCGGCCTCGAACCATTCGCCGATGACGAGTGCGCCAGCCACAGCCACCGTCATCAGCAGATTCATGTCCGCGCTGAGCCGACGTGCCGCCGCCAGAGCCTTGGGGGCGATGAACCACCACCCGGCGAGTACCGAGGCCAGATAGAGCGCCATCGAGACGGTGGGATATGCGTGTGCCGCGTCGCCTTCGCCTCCGGTCAGTGCGGACATGACATTTCCGTGCAGCAGTGCGTGCGAGAGAAACCCGCCAAACAGCAAGACCCCCGACGCGATGCAGAGAGCCAGGCGTCCGTTGCGTTGTCGGAAGCCAGTCGACGCGCCGAAGTCCTTTGGAATCACGTTCAGCCCGGCCTGTTCGACGGCTTCCCGGACATCCTCCACGCTCGTGCGGTCGGGGTCGAATTCCACCGTCATGCGGCCGTTGAGTACATCGAACTGGATGTCGTCGATGCCGGACAACTCGCCGACCGTCTTCTTGAGTGCCCGCACTTCTTCGGCGCAGTCGAGTCCCTGGATACGAAATGTCTTTCGTTGTTCCGGCCTGTTCATTGATCGTTTCGCTCGGTCTCTGGCTCGATTTTTCCCTGCAATTAAGATAGGCTCGATCCCGATTGATTCACCAGCCAAGCTGGCCGGAGAAGTATTTGCTAACCGATGGCTTTCTTGTTGATAAAACAAGAGAAATAATAGGGCATGGCTGAATTCGGCCCGACTGCCCTGGTCGAGTCAGATTCTCGCCCAAGGCCTTTGCCTCGCGCTCGGCGAGAGGTCGGAGGCGAAGGTGATTTTGGGATTGGGTTCGCGGTGTTCGACCAGGTGGACCGGCTGGCCAAGGATTTCGACCGCCTGCGCTTCGTCGGTCACGGCCAGACCCTGGGCATTGGCCTGGCGATAGGCCGCTTCCAGCAGTTCACGGCGGAACACTTGCGGGGTTTCGGTCGCCCATAGAAGATTCCGATCCAGAGTCCTCTGCACCCTTCCCGCGGAATCCGCCACCTTGATCGTGTCAACCACCCGGCGGGCGGCCACGCCGGAGCCATGTCGGCGCGCCGATTCAAGGCAATCTTTGATCAGGCTTTGCGAGGAATATGGACGAGCCGCGTCCTGCACCGCCACGATCGTCAGTGGCGACGGCAGCGCGCGCAGACCGTTGCCCACCGAATCCTGTCGCCGTTCGCCGCCGCCGACGCAGCGGATGGCTTTCGGATCGAGGCCGCCCGCCCGGAGAGCGCCGTGGAATTCAGCTCCCTGGCCGGGTGGGATGACCACGACCATTTGGTCGGCCGGGAGCACGGTCAGAAATGTGCGCAGGCAGTGGGCGATCAGCGGGATTCCGTCGAGGTTTCGCAGCAGCTTGTTGGTGGTGCCGCCGAAGCGGGTCGCACTGCCGCCGGCCGCAATCACGACCCCGACTTCCGGATATTGATGAAGAGGGCGGTTCATGAAGCTATCCCGATCAATTCATGCGAATTCGACTTCGATCACGACTTTGCCAAGCCATTATGGTTTGCGTTGTTTTTCCGGTTGCCCCAGGGTCGCCCTTCGGTTGCCCCAGGGTCGCCCTTCGGTTGCCCCTGGGCTTTCGAATTGTATCGGGGCTCCGCCCCGAATACCCTCACCCCAACGGGGTGATCCAACCCAGGAGCCCGGGGTCAAGCGAAGCGCGACCCCGGGTGCGGGTTGCACAAAATCATCGGCGGGCTGGAAGCCCGCAACAAAACTCCCTGGCTTCAATCTCAAAGGTAACGCAAATCTACTGCTGTTGCTTGCATAAAACTGTCTTCTTTGTGTACATTGATATTATACAGTAAGGAATTTGGCCTGCAAACTGCCAACGGCGCAAGTCGAATGGCGAAGGGTCTGTCGCTTATGTCGCCAGGCCCAGTTCGGACAAGGCCTGGTTGATCAGCAGGCCGGATTTATTGTCGGGGGTGCGGGGGCGGTCGAGAGGCAGCAGTCGGGGCAGGTATTCGTGCAGTTCGAGGGTGGTCGGGTCGGCATCGCTGATCAGCAGATCCTGGGGTGGGCGCGAGGTGGTGGTGTCGGGGAAACGCCTGGTCAGCCGCCAAACCCGACCGGGGCTCGCAAGTGCGGGGCGGTCGGCCATTTCCTCCGGCCGGGGGCGAAGCGCGATCTCGCCCCGGTCGCCGCAGGCGGTCAGGCCAAGCAGCGAGGCGGCGGCACCGGCGGCGGCAGTGGGATGCTCCCGGTCGAAAATCCGGATTGTCGTTTCGCGTCCGGAGTCGAATTCGAGCGAGAACTCTTCGCCATGATTAAAACGCCTGCGCCCCGCGGTCTGGGGCAGGGCTCCGAAGATGGCGGTCGCCAGGTCGAGCGCGTCGAAGCAGGCAGTTTGGCGATGGCTGGCGGAAAACTCGGCCAGCCCGATCTCGATTTCGATTCGCCGCAAGTCGCCGAGCACGCCGGTGGCGATGATTTCCCAGGCTCGACACAGCGGCGGCCGCCAGCGCCAGGGGCGGCTGAACAGGATGGTGGTTCGGCGCTGGCGCAGGGTTTGCAGCAGACGCTGGCGCTGCGGCCTGGTCAATGGCCGACAGTAGCGCAACAAGAGCGGCAGACCGGACGGCAGCAGGGCGAGCTGTTCATGCAGTGGTTTCGGCGCAAGGCTGTTCTCCCAGAGTCCCGCCCGGTAGATTGGCGGATGGTCTCTGGTCTCTTCGGCCCAGGTCTGGGGGCCGGGATAGACGAGGACAGGCCAGTCTTCGATCTTCAGTCGATCATGCCAGCGGCGGCTGAGCGGGCCGTTGCCCAGGATCAGCAGGGGCGGTCGCCGGTCGGCTTTCGCGGTCGGAGCGCAGCCTGCCCCGCAGTCAGAGGCTGGCGGGCTGTGGTTGTTGACGGCTGACTTCATAGCGCTCTCTGAATTGTCGACGGAATTCCGGAAACCGTCGGGCTTCGATGCTTTGGCGGATTTGTTCGATCAGATGCTTGTAGAAATGCAGGTTGTGGATGGTCATCAGACGCAGTCCAAGGATTTCATCGGTGTTGAGCAAGTGTCGGATGTAGGCTTTGCTGAAGTGGCGACAGGCATGGCATTGGCAGTCTTTCTCGATCGGGGCGGTGTCCGCCTTGTATCTGGCCGCCTTGACCGGGATGCAGCCGTCGGCGGTGAAGGCGCTGCCGTTGCGTCCGATGCGAGTGGGCAGAACGCAGTCGAACATGTCGACGCCGCGAGCCACCGCCTCGACGATCTGGGGCGGCGTGCCGACTCCCATCAGGTAGCGCGGCTGCCGCGCGGGCAGTTCCGGCAGGGTGCAGTCGAGAACCTTGTACATCTCCTCCTCCGGCTCGCCGACGCTGAGGCCGCCGATCGCGTAGCCGTCGAATTCCATCCCGACCAGAGCCTGGGCCGATTCCCGGCGCAGATCCTCGAAGACACTGCCCTGGACGATGCCGAAGACCGCCTGGCCGGGGGCGGGTTCCTGCTCCCGGCACTGGCGGGCCCAGCGCAGGGTGGTGTCGAGCGAGGCGGCGGCATCCTGGCGTGAACATGGCCAGGGTGTGCAGTCGTCGAAGACCATGGCTATATCCGAACCCAGGGTGCGCTGGATGCGCATGGCCTCGACCGGCCCGAGAAAGAGCGGCGCGCCGTCGAGATGCGACTGGAAGTGGACTCCCTGCCCGGTGATTTTGCGCAGCTTGCTCAGGCTGAAAACCTGGTAGCCCCCGGAGTCGGTGAGGAGGGCGCCGTCCCAGCCCATAAACCGGTGCAGACCGCCGATTTTTTCAATGATTTCCATGCCCGGGCGCAGGTTCAGGTGGTAGGTGTTGCCGAGGACAATCCGGAACCCGGCAGTCTTCAGTTCGGCCGGGGTCATGGCCTTGACCGTGCCGCGGGTGCCGACCGGCATGAAGACGGGGGTTTCGATGTCGCCGTGCGGAGTCCGCAGCCGACCGAGGCGGGCGGCGGTCTGGCGATCCTGGTGCTGCAGAGAGAACGGCATTCGAGATTTGTCCGGTTGGTGTGCGCCCGCAGGGCGCTTGCTTCGGGATCGCCGCAATTTTTCGAAGTCGCGCGCCCTCTTGCGCGGGATCGAGGCTGAATTCATAGATCGACGGGAAAAAACCAGTCAATTCAAGCCGACATGGGTGGCAATGATGCCAGTAATATAAGCGGCCATCGAAAAATATAAATGCGCGGCTACATTAAATCTGTCCCCAATGCCCGGCATGGAGCTGTCAATGAGCGACTGAGACCTGAAACTGGCGAGAGGCAATCGCGCCGCTTGGCGGCGCCATGACATATGGAATTGACTTTGCAAAACGAAGCGTCAGGGCAGACGGCCGCGAACCGCGGCGGCCAGGCGGGGGTTACCTTGCTGGGCAGCGGCAGCCGCGGCAATGCGCTGGTGGTGCATGGCGAGCGCGGCAGTCTGCTGATCGATGCCGGCTTCAGTCTGAAGCAAACCTTGACCCGGATGCAGGAATGCGGAATCGACATTGACACGGTCGGGGCCATCCTGGTATCGCACGAGCATGGCGATCATGTGCGGGGGGTTGGCGTGGTGAGCCGCAGAATGCGGGTGCCGGTGTTCTGCAACCGGGCGGCGGCCGGGGCGATTCGCGAACGCGGACTGGACGGCCGGGGCGCGATCAATATCTTCTCGGCCGGCGGCTCGTTTGATTTCGACGAGTTCCGCGTCACCCCCTTTTCGGTTCCGCACGACGCCCGGGACACGGTCGGTTTCAGCATTGACATCGGCAGTTTCCGGATTGGAGTGGCGACTGATCTTGGACATGCCACGCAGCCGGTTCTGCACCATTTGCGCGAGTGCGACATCCTGGTGGTCGAGAGCAATCACGATCCGGCGATGCTGCGCAATTCGCGGCGGCCCTGGCCGGTGAAGCAGCGGATCAACGGGCGGCACGGGCATTTGAGTAACGAGGACTGCATGCAATTGCTGCAGAAGGTGGTCGCGCCGCGGACTCGGCATGTGATTATGGCGCACGCCAGCGAAGAGTGCAACCGCTATGAACTGGTTGGCGATCTGGCGGGACAGTGCCTGGAGAGCATGGGGCGAGCCGATGTCGCGGTCGGGATCGGGCGCCAGGATCGACCCCTGCCGACTTGTTTTGTCGGCGGTTGAAGGGGCTTGGGATTAATCCAGGGAGTTTTGCCATATTTCTTTCGTGCCTTTCGTAGTTCCTCCCCCTGTTCCCCCATTCGCGTAAATTCACAAAAATCGCGGTTGAAAAAATGCCCCATTTCGTGTATTTCGTAGTTGCTCCTATGGTTTGCCGCAGTCTTTGGGGCGGGCTGGAAGCCCGCACCAAATTTAATTTTCCGGTTGCCCCTGGGCTTTCAAATTGTACATTGCCCCGGAGCCCCCACCCCAGCGGGGTGATCCAATCCAGGAGCCTGGGGTCAGGCGAAGCGCGACCCCGGGTGCGGGTTGCACAAAATCATCGGCGGGCTGGAAGCCCGCACCTTTTGGCATTGGCCAGGTTGGGTTAGAGCAGACTGGCCAGGTCGCCGTCGGGCCGGCGCAGCTCCTGCTCCCGCCCGGCGAGCGGGGTTTTCGAGGAAATCATTGTTTCCAAGGCCGATTGCGTTGATTTCTTCGGATTCAGCGAGAGGAACGCCCGCAGCCGATGGCCGGACAGATAGAGGGCGGCAAAGTCGTCGTCCGGGAACTGTCCGCGCAGGACGACTTGGTCGTATTCCCCCTCTTCGCCGGCGAATTCGTAGTGCAGGTCGAAGCCCTCGGACCAGAAGTAGGTGAGAAGGTCGTATTCCCGCTCGGCTCCGGCCATGTTTTCCCCGGCCAGGCCGCCGGTGTATTCGGCCTGTCCCCAATGCTCCACGCGACGGCGTTTGGCGAAATGCGGATCCGGGTAGTTGGCGATGTCGCCGGCCGCGAAAATGTGCGGGCTGTCGGTTCGCATTTCAGCATCGACCACCACTCCGTTGTCGACGGTCAGCCCTGCCTTTTCGGCCAGTTCCGTGTTGGGCTTGAGACCGACGGCGCAGATCGCGAAGTCGCAGGCCAGTTGGCGGCCGGACTGCATGGTCGCGCGGCTGACCCTTCCGTCGCCCTCAAGGCGAGCCACTTTTTCTCCCGTCAGGATTGACACCCCTCGCTCCCGGTAGTAGTTCCCGACCAGCGCCGCCACCTCCGGATCGACCACTCGCGGCCACAAGTGGCCGGCCGCTTCGATCACGACAACCTCGACTCCCAGGCCGGCGAGGCTGGCGGAGATTTCCATGCCGATAAAGCCGCCGCCGACAATCACCGCCTTGCGATGGTTTTGGGCGGCTTCCCGGATGGCGGCCGCATCATCCAGAGTGCGGAGAGCATGGACTCCCGGCAGGTCGATCCCCGGCAGGGGCGGCAGCAGTGCCCGCCCGCCGGTCGCCAGCAGCGCCTTTCCGAAGGTCAGTTCACGACCGTCTTCAAGCCTGGCGCTTTGGTCGGCGGCGTTCAGTTCGACAACGCGCTGCCCCAGGAACAGCTCGACGTTGTGCTCCCGATAGAACTCGGCCGGTTCGCAGAGGCAGTCATCCTCTGTCTTTTCGCCTTTAAGGAAGGCCTTGGACAGCGGCGGCCGATTGTAGGGCAGGCGGTGTTCATCCCCAACCATGGTGATGGCGCCTGCCGTGTCATGCCGGCGAATGCCTTTGATCGCTTCGCAGCCGGCGAGTCCGCCGCCAATGATCAGGTATTTTGTCTCGTGCATAGTACTTTCCTTTCTTTTTTCTTATTGAAGAACTATACAACCGGCAGGGTCTGAAGGCAAGTTGCCAGGGCTTCGGGCTCAGAACAGTTCACCCTGGCGGGGCGGCGGGGATTTTTCCTTTGTCCTCTCCGGCTCCGGCTCCGGCTCGGGGTCGCCGCTTTCGGCCAGAAACTTCATGAATTCCTCCTCGTTCAGAATGCGGATTCCGAGCGCTTCCGCCCTGGCCAGTTTCGAACCGGCCTCCTGGCCGGCGATCAGGAAGTCGGTGTTGCGGCTGACACTGCCGGTGACTTTGGCGCCAAGCTCCCGCAGGCGTTGCCCGGCCTGTTCCCTGGTCATGCCTTGCAGGGAGCCGGTCAGGACACAGGTTTGGCCGGAGAACGGACGGTTTCCCGGGGTCTTCCGGGTCTGCGCCTGCCGGTCGACGAAGTTGACCCCGGCCTGTTGCAGGCGGTCGAGCAGTCCCCGGTTTTTCGAGTTCCGGAAGAAGGCGACGATGCTTTCGGCCATGACCGGGCCGACGTCCGGGATCGCGAGCAGGCTGGCCTGGTC
>SLSR01000186.1 GCA_007130365.1 Lentisphaeria bacterium | reverse complement strand
GTCGGGGAATTCGTTGTGGAAGGCTCTGAGAAAATCACCGTACTCGACCAGCAGACTTTGCAGGCGCTCTCCCAGTTCGCGCGAAGCGAAAGCACCATCGTCGGCCAACCCGCGGTCAAGCAGGTGCGCATAGAAATTCCGCAGCGAGGCAACCGGCCGCAAGGCGAGTTCGCCAAGCTCGCGATGGCCGAGAGTCGAGAAATCCAGCCGCCGCAGGCGAGCCTCGACATCGCGAACTACGGCGGCTCCCTCCGCGACCGTCGCCATGCGCCGGGCCGGCGTCATCGCGGTCGCCGCCGATCCCTGCGCTCCGAGCGCGAACAGCACGCCGTCATGGGCGGCTTCGATCTCTCGGGCGACCAGACTCAACTCGCTCCACAATTCATCGCGCCGCTCCAGACCGGCCGCATGGACCACGGTCAAGGATGGCGCGAGCAAGCTTGTCAGAACCAAAAGACAAGCAAGGCAACAAACACTTCGACAACTGCTGACCATAGCGCGAAAGACCCTCTGTTTTGTCTGGAATAACGGCGGTCTGCCAAGGCTATGAATTTACCGTTCCCTCCGGTAAATTCAATTCCTGGCGCAACCGGGAGTGGCTGACCTGATTAATTCATGGGTTCCGGGTGCTGGGTTCGGGGTTCGGAGTTCGGGGGTCCGAGGTATTAAACTGCGCCGAAGGCGCCTTGGAGTGCGGCGGCCTGGCGCCGCTTTTGTATATTTTCTGCCCGTCTATCTCAAGGCGGTGCCGGGCCACCGCACTCCAAAGATGCTTCGCATCAGCCACTAAAGCAGGTGGCAGGCGGTGGACAGGAAGGCGTGTAAAGCTATGGTAGGACGAACATGAAACCTCTACTGCGCCTGTTTTTCTATCTTGGCCCGTATCGTCGCAATCTGGCCTTCTCGATCGCCTTCATGCTGCTGGCCACCGCCACCACTCTGGTGCAACCGCGCCTGGTCGAATGGGTGATCGACTCCGGGGTGGGCGGAGGCGACGGCCGCATTCTCGGCCTCGGCATCCTCGCCCTGCTCGGCACGGCCACCGCCGGCGGTCTGCTCCACCTGACTTCGGGCATCCTGGTCTCCTACGCCGGCCAGGGCATGGCCTACGGCATTCGCAACGACATTTTCCGCTCGATCCTCGACTTTTCCTTCGGCAACCTGGATCGACACCGAACCGGCGAGCTGATTGTGCGCAACACCTCGGACGTGAACACCGTGCAGATGTTCGTGCGCATGGGCTTCATGCTGATGCTGCAGTCGGTGGCGATGCTGGTCGGCAGCCTGGCCATGATGTTCGCGATGAACCCGGGACTGGCCCGCACCATGCTTTTTATCTTTGCCACCACGATCCTGCTGTTCTTCCTGCTGGCTTCCGTGATTCGCCCCTTGATCATGCGAGTGCGGGAGCGCCTCGACGAACTGAACAACACATTGCAGGAAAACCTCGCCGGCGCCAAGCTGGTGCGGGCCTTCGCCCGCCAAAGCCACGAGATCGAGCGCTTTGAAAGCCGCAACCAGGCCTACCTCGAGGTCGCGCTGAAGGTCGGATACATCACCGCCATGGCCTTCCCGTTTCTCTTTTTCCTGGGTCAGATCGCCCTGGTCGCAGTCACCTACTACGGCGGTCTGATGGTTGTCCGCCAGGCTGAAACGCCATTGCCCGACCAGCTTACGCTGGGACAACTGGTGGCCTTCAACGAATATGCCATGCTCGCCATGTGGCCGATCCTGGCGCTCGGCATGACCCTCCAGTTCATGGCTCGGGCGAGTGCCTCGGCCACCCGCATAGTCGAAATCCTCGAGGAGACTCCGGACATCGCCGAGGCTTCCCATCCGCAAAGCCTGGCCGAAACCGACCACTCGATCGAATTGCGCAATGTCTCCTTCTCCTTCGGCCACGGAGAACCGGCTCTAAGCAAGATCAGCCTGCGCATTGCCAGCGGCGAAACAGTCGGCCTGATTGGCCGTACCGGCTCCGGGAAATCGACCCTGGCCGCCCTGATCCCGCGCTACTACGAAGCCGACAGGGGAGCCGTACTGGTCGGCGGAATCGATGTAAGGCAGGCCAGCCTTGCCGAACTGCGGCAGAAGATCGTGCTTGTCCTGCAGGAATCTCTACTGCTCAGCGGCTCGATCCGCGACAATATCGCCTACGGCCTGAGCGGCGACAACCATGATCGGCAGGCGGCTGCGGAAAGACGACTCCAGCGGGCGGTCGAACTGGCTAAGGCCAGCGATTTTATCCGGGAGAAGAGCGGCGGCTGGGACGAGCCGATAGGCGAACGCGGCGCCGGACTCTCCGGCGGCCAGCGCCAGCGCGTGGCACTCGCCCGCGCCCTCGTCCGCAACCCGGACATTCTGATCCTCGACGATGTCACCTCGTCTCTGGACGCAGCCACCGAACGCGCCGTGATGGCCAACCTGTACCGCGAACTGCGCGACCAGACCGTGATCATAATCAGCCAAAAGATCAATACCGTGTCTCAGGCCGACCGCATCATGGTCATGGAAGACGGCCGCATAGTCGGCACGGGATCGCACAGGGAACTGCTTGCCGAAAACCGGATCTACCGCGAAATCCACGAAACTCAGAATGGGGAGCTGCGGCTATGAGCATTCCGCGCAAAGCATCCGGCGGCCATCGTCACGGCCCCGCCGGACGGGGCGGCTTCCAGATCGAAGCGCCCCGGAACCCGCGCGGCGCGATCCGTCGACTTTTCCGCTACTTCAGCGCCGAATGGCCGTCGCTGCTGATCGTGGCCGCGGCGATTGTCTTCGGCTCGGTCTGCAAGGCGGTCGGCCCGGCCTGGCTCGGCGGCGCCATCTCGGCTCATGTCGAACGCGAACCGGATGCGGGGCGTTTCGCCGCCGGCATGCTCAAGGTGGCCGCGGTCTTCGCCGGCGCCTGGATGGCCGACGCGGTCAACGGCGGCTTTATGAATCGCGCCGCCAACCGGCTGGTCTATCGACTGCGCCGCCACAGCTTCAACCATCTGCAACGCCTTTCCATGCCCTTTTTCGACCGGATCGGAGTGGGCGATGTGATTTCGCGGGTGACCAACGATATCGAAATGCTCTACAACGCCCTGGCCAACGGCTTCGCGGGCATGCTCGGCGGGCTGGTTTCGACCGTCGGCATCCTGATCGCCATGCTGATTCTCGATCTGCGGCTCAGCCTGGTCGTCCTGCTCTATCTGCCGCTGCTGATCGGCGCCACCGCCCTGATCGGGCGGCTGGTGCGCAAGGCCTATCGCGAGAACCAGCGGCTGGTCGGCAGTCTTTCCCGCAAGATCAACGAGTCGGTGGCCGCCGCCAAGCTGATCAAAAGCTTTCATGCCGAAGACCAAACGCTGCGCGAGTTCGAACAGATTTCGGAGGCGGCCCGGGCTGTCGGCACGCGGGCAGAGGTGATCGGCTTCGCCATGCACCCCATGATGCGCCTGGTCAACGGGTTGGCTCTCGCTTCGGTGGTCGGAGTCGGCGGCTACCTGGCGATTCACGAGGGGGAACCCTATACCATCGGGCTGATCACCGCCTTTGTCATCTACAGCCGCCGCTTCTTCGAACCCCTGCGGCATTTGTCCGAGTTCTACAACCTGATTCAGCGGGCGCTGGCCGGCGCCGAACGCATCTTCGAAATCCTCGATGCGGAACCGGATATCGCAGCTTGCAGCGAGCCGGTCTACGGCCTGCCAACCGCCGGCCGGGTCGAGTTTGAAAGGGTGAGTTTCGGCTATGCCCCGGGTCAAAACGTGGTCGAGGACATCGACCTGCAAGTCGAGGCCGGGCAGGTGGTCGCGATCGTCGGCCCGACCGGTGCCGGCAAAACCACCCTGGTCAACCTGCTGTCGCGCTTCTACGAGACCGGAAGCGGGCGCATCCTGATCGACGGCGTGGATATTCGCGAAATCGACATTGACTCTCTGCGCACTCGCATGGGAGTCGTTCTGCAGGAGCCATACTTCTTCGCCGACACCATCATGGCAAACCTCAAATACGGTCGGCCAGCCGCCTCCGACCAGGCGGCGGTCGAGGCGGCTCGCGCGGCCCGCGCCGACCATTTCATCAAACGACTGTCGGAAGGCTACCATACCAGGCTGACCGAACGCGGCCGCAACCTGTCGGAAGGGGAGCGGCAACTGCTGGCGATCGCCCGCGCCCTGCTCGCCGACCCGCGCATTCTCGTCCTCGACGAAGCCACCTCCAGCGTCGACAGCCTGACCGAGGCAATGATTCGCGACAGCGTCGCCAACGTCATGCGCGGCCGCACCAGCTTTATCATCGCCCACCGCCTGTCGACCATTCGCCATGCCGACCTGGTCGCGGTCATGGACAACCGCCGGATTGTCGAGCGCGGCACCCACCATGAGCTGATCGCGAAGAACGGCCTCTATGCCAGACTCTATCAAACCCAGTTCGAACGGTCGGAGCCGAAGTAGGCGGCGACTGCACGCTTTCGTCGCCACGGGGTTCTCGCTCCACCGGGGCAAGGCGCGGCGGCGGCGTCAGCAAGCCCGACGGCGGCGCAAAGCCTGCTCAGGGGAAGCGAAAAGCCCAAGTGGCCAGTTTGCGCAACCATGGCGACTTCATCCTGCCGGTCATCCAAAGTTCCCCCACCCGCTTGCTCATGAAGCCCATGGTCGGGAAGGAATGCTGCAAAAGCATGATGTCGTGAATGCGAATCTTCTTCTGCACCGCCAGCGCCCATTCGTTGATCATTTCGCCCGAGCCCTCGCCCACGATATCGACTCCGTGAATCCGCCCCAGCCTCCCGACATAGGCGCGGACATAGCCCCGGCCCAGCCCCTCGGCGATCGCCGCGCCATAGTCCTGGTAGCGGGTCTCGACCGTTTCGTAGGCGATCCGCCGCTCCTTCAATTCGTGCTCGTGCCAGCCGACATGGCTGATCTGGGGCTCGGTAAAGACGGTGTACGGCACGGCATAGCGGCGAAAATCGCGCCTGAACGGCCGCGGCAGCATCGAGTTGATCAGAGCGATCATCCCCTGGTGCATGGCGGCATGCGAATAAAGGTGGTAGCCGTTGCAGTCGCCGACCGCATAGATATGCTTTTGCGAAGTCCGCAGAAAGCGGTCGACCCTGATCCCGCCTTTTTCGGTCGTCCCGACCCCGGCCTGAGCGAGCCGCAACTGGGCATAGTCAAGCAAGCGACCGCTGCCCGCCAGCAACCGCTCGGCCTCGACGGTCTCGCCCTGGTCGGTGTGCAAGACCACGCGTCCATCCCGGCACTCCACTTTTTTCACCAGCCTGCCGGTCAGCAGGTTGACCCCCTCCTCGCGCAAGGCCGCCTCGAGCAGCTCGGCGGCCGCCGGTTCGCCCCGCGAAAGAATGTGCGGCGACCGCTGCACCATGCTCACCCGACAGCCCAGGCGCTGGAAGGCCTGCGCCATTTCACAGGCAATCGCGCCGCCGCCGAGGATGATCATGCTTTCCGGCACCTTTTCTAGTTCGAAAAGATTCTCGTTGGTCAATATATTCTCGACCGAATCAATCCCGGGGATCGGCAGGATCATGGGGCTGGTACCGGCCGCGATGAAGATGCGCTTGGCTGTGATTTTCTTGCCGCCGACCGCGACCGTGTGCGGATCGACAAAGCTGGCCGCCCCCTGCCCCAGCAGCAAGTCCACCTGATCGAACATCCTGAGCGTCTTCTTCTCGGAGATGAACTTCAGGTGCTGCTGGATGCGAGCGAACGGATCTTCGGGCGCGGGGCTCGCGCCGGGGCTCAGGCCGAAGTCGGCAAAGCGGGTCGGCGCATGCCGATAGCGGGCAATCTGCAGCAGAGCCTTCGAGGGGATGCAGCCCACATTCATGCATTCGCCGCCGATCCGGTGCTTCTCGACCGCGCACACCTTCAAGCCCATCATCGAGCCCATCACCGAGACCGCCATGCCGGCCGGCCCCAGGCCAATGCAGACAATGTCATATTCGTATTTGGCCATTGCAAAACCTCTTTCCCTTGTTTTCCGTAGGTCGGGAATCCGCCCCGGCCACTCAACCCGCCCTGCATCAGATCGGACTGATCGGACGGATCAGACAGATCAGACAACGGCACCTGCGCCTTCCTCCTTCAGCTTTCAGCCTTCCTCATTCTCACTAATCCCTCAGCCCAAGTCCTCGATGCGCAGCATCACCGGCGGCTCGGCCACCACATCCAGCTCGCGCAATTGCACCAGGGCGGACTGCATATCCTTTTCGCAGGCTTCGTGGGTCAGAATCACCACCGGCACGGCGGCCGGCTCCATGCCCTCCGCCGCCTCGTCGCTCTCCTGCTGGTTGACGCTGGCCAGACTGATGTCGAGATCGCCGAGAACCCTGGCCACGCGACAAAGCACGCCGGGGCGATTAACCAGTTGCAGGCGCAGGTAGTAGCGAGTGCGAATCCGTTCGATCGGAATGATCCCGCCGAAGCCCTCGTGCGGCCTGAAGGCCTCGATGCGCCGGGCGGAGTCGGCCGCCAGGTTAAGGCCGACATCGAGGATGTCCGCGACCACCGCGCTGGCCGTGGCCTCGCGTCCGGCGCCGCGTCCATAGTACAGAGTCTCGCCCACCGGATCGCCGCAAACCATGATCGCATTGAACACGCCGCCCACATTGCCCAGCATGCTGTCGGTCGAGAGCAAGGCCGGATGCACCCGGATCTGCACATCCCCGGCCTCCTGCCGCACCACGGCCAGCAGCTTGATCCGATAGCCCAACCGTTTCGCATAGCGGATGTCGCGCAGGGAAATGTTGCGAACCCCCTCGACATGCAAGGGTTTCATGCCGAACCATTCGCCATAGGCCAGAGAGGCGATGATGCTGGCCTTGTGCGCAGTGTCCCAGCCGTCGATGTCGAAGCCGGAGTCGGCCTCCGCGTAGCCCGCGGCCTGCGCCGCCGCCAGCACTTCGTCGAACGGGGCGCCTTCGGCCTCCATGCGGGTAAGAATATAGTTGCAGGTGCCGTTGAGAATGCCGACCACACTGTTGATCCGGTTGCCGACCAGACCTTCGCGCATCGCCTTGATGATCGGGATCCCGCCGCCCACGCTGGCTTCGTAGAAGACATCCTGCCGGGCGGCGGCCGCCGCCTCGAAGACGCGGTCGCCATGCTCGGCCAGCAGCGCCTTGTTGGCGGTCACCACCGGCTTGCCGGCGGCCAGCGCGGCCAGAATGAAGTCGAGTGCCGCCGAAGTGCCGCCGACCAGCTCGACCACCACATCGACCGCCGGATCCGCGATCAGGGCGGCCGCGTCGGTGGTCAGCCAATCGGGATCAACCGCAACCCCGCGGTCGCTGACTATGTCAAGATCGGCGATCCGGACAATCCGCGGATGCACCCCGGTACGCCGACCAATCAGCTCGCCGTTCCGCAGCAGACACTCGACCACTCCGGCGCCAACCGTGCCGAAACCAATAATCCCGACTCCAAACTCTTTTCGCATCTTTCGATCAATCCCTAATTAAAGTCCATAGTTCACAGATAGCACATTGTCCAGTATAGATAAGGTCAGAACATCGAGCCGTCCCATGTCGCAAAAAACCAGACCACAGCCGCAGCCTGAACCGGGGAAGTGACGACATCCCAGGCAAGCGCGACTGGATAGAGCAAATGCCATTTCGCACCTGAAAAATCGTGCGTCCGCTTCCAAGGGGTACAGACACTCAGATGAACCGGTGGTTTCCCCTCCTCTTCTGGCGGCAATACAACTGCCACCCCCAAAGCCGGCGTATCAGCCTTTGGCGACTTGAGAAAGTCTCGCAAACCCGACATTGTCCGATCCTGCTGATGCACAACGGCAGGCCCCGGCAAAAATTTCTGCAAAAAATCCGGATAGCTACCAGAATGCCGACCATAGACAGCCACCGTAGCCGGGTTAGTCGCGGTCGAAGGCAAAGCATCGGCATCCTGCGTATGGCGACGGCTCACCACCAGAGACCGTGAAACAACCCCCGCCCGCAGCGGGGAGTCGCTCCCCGCGTCTGCCTGCGCCTGGCGCAGACGGCGGGCGGGAATCCGCATCACATAATAGGTACGCTCGTAGTCCTGCCCATGCGCGCCATGGTACAGAACAAACAGATTCCCCTCGCCATCCCAGGCCGCAGCCCGAATCTCATGCACCCGATCCCGATCCCGAAACACATAATGAATATGGGGGTTCTTCCGGGTCTGCTCCGAAACCATGCTGGTCGCACAACCGAACCCCCAGGGGAGAAGAGCCGTCCCTAACACAAAAAACTGCAATCGCATGGGATACTTGTGGATCAACTTCATTCCGCCGGGCTGTGCTCCCAGAAGCGGTCGGACGACTTTTCGATCTCGCGCAGAATCCAGTCGGCCAGCTTCAAGGCCTCGAGCCCGTGCTCGCCGGTCACCCGCGGCGACTGCGGCTGACGGTTGTGCTTGAGCGAAACCATGCAGTCCACGAAATCCTGCAGCTCATCCTGCAAGGCGTTGGTCTTGCGCACCGGCACCGGCTCCCGCACGATTTCCCGACCCTCCAAATAGGCGATCTCCCCCTGCTGCCCCTGGTAGTCGAGGTCGAGCACGGCACTGTTCTTGAACACCTGAATCCGGCGGCAGGGGGTGGCGCTCACCCGGCTGGCGGTCAGGTTGGCCACGGTGCCGCTGGCAAAGCTGAGCCGGACATTGGCCATATCCTCGGAGGGACTGAGAATCGGCACCCCGATCGCGGCCACCTGCTCGACCTCGTCGCGCACCAGATGCAGAATCACATCAAGGTCGTGGATCATCAGATCAAGCACCACGCTTACCTCGGTACCCCGCGGATGCAGTCCGGGACGCGGCGGCGGATAGGCCGCCAGGCGCTGGGCTTCGATGAACCGCGGCGTCCCCGGCACCCGCTGCAAACATTCCAGCACCGGATTGTAGCGCTCGACATGGCCGACATGCAGAATCAGACCGGAAGCTGCCGCCATCCCGACCAGTTCACGGGCTTCAACCACCGTCTCCGTGATCGGCTTCTCGACCAGCACATGGATTCCGCCATCCAGCAGGCGCTTGACCATCTCGAAGTGACATGTGGTCGGAGTCGCCACGCTGACCCCGTCCACTTCCCGCATCAGTTCCCCGGGCGAGGCGAAGACTCGAGTCGCGAATTCCGCCGCCACCTTGTCCGCCACCGCCTCGTCCCGGTCATAGATCCCGACCAGCTCCGCGCCCTCGCACTCCCGATACAGGCGGGCGTGATGCCGTCCGAGGGAGCCGGTACCAATCACCCCGACCCGAACCGGGGAACTTTCCGTGGAATTGTTCATGTAAACTACCTGTTTAACTGTTCTCATTCCGTAGGACGGCGATCTGAGCCGAGCATCTGGCCCGGACAGATTCCGAGCCTGCGACACCGCGCAGTTTCCGTCCCCGCAGCCACACTGGACCGGCCGCCAATGGCCGGTTTTCCCCGGTGGCGCAAAGACCGGATGACGCAATGGCTGGATGATGCGCCGGAGTGGTGCGTCCTGGCCGCATCCCGTCATCCCGTCATTTGGTCGCTTAAGGCACGCCGTGAACCGCGCCGCGCCATCAGCCATCACAGCGGGGACGCCGGCGGCGCCGCATCCTCCGCCGCCGCCGACTCATCCGCATCCGCGACCACCCGCACCGGAAACGGATCGGTGGCGCTGCCAACATACAGCGAACGATGCGGGAACGGAATCTCGACGCCTTCCTGGTCGAACCGCTCCTTGACCTCGCGGCTCAGAGAGTTGCGCAACTTCAGAAAATCCGCCTTGACAAACCAGGCGCCCAGCAGAAAGTTCAGCGACGAATCACCGAACCCGGTAAAGATAATCACTGGCTCCGGTTCGTCCAGGCAATAGGGATTGCGGTCGGCGACCTCGGCCAGAATCTTCATCACCCGCGCAATATCCTCCTTGTAGGCAACCCCGATGTTCAAGTCGAAGCGGCGGATCGGGAAACGAGTGACGTTGATGAAGGTGTTCTTGACCAGGGTTTCGTTGGGCACCCGGACAAAGCGGTTGTCGAAGGTGCGCAACTTGACGGAAAGCAGATCGATCGAATGCACCAAGCCCATGGTGTCGCCCATGGCCACGACATCCCCCACGACAAAGGGCTTTTCCCAAATCAGAAAAACCCCGCTGATCAAGTTGGAAAGACTGGTCTGGGCCGCGAACCCGATCGCGATGCCGGCCACTCCGGCGGCCGCGAGCAACGTGGTCAAGTCAAACCCGAACTCGCGCAGAATCATCAGAAACAGCAGAGTGTTGCCGCCATAGACAATCGACTTGTAGATCAGCATCGCCGCCTGCTCGCTGACCTTTCTGCCCGCGGCCTTGAGCGTCACTCGGCGAACCAGCCGGATCAGCAGAGACCCGACGACCAGAAGAACCAGCACGCGCAATCCGGCGGCCAGCCTGGCCTCGTCAAGCAGCCATGCCGAAAAAGAATTCCATACTTCACTCATAGTCGCCTCGCCTGCATGTTTCCCGGATATCAATTATTCCCTTAAAAGACCGCGAAAGCCGCCTTCAGCCCACCCAGGGATTTGGCCAAAAAGCTGGTGCGCCCTGGTTCGCGCGCCTTTCTCAATACCGCGCCTGCATGATCGAAGCCCGGCGGCTTTTTCTCGTACACGATTTGTCCGGGCTTCTCCTCGCCGTGATAGCGCAAGGTTCCGGCATTGCTCCACAAATAGCGGTCGCCCCGGAAGATCGATAGCGGCGCGGTGCGCAGAAACAGCCGTTGAATCGACAGCGGTTCCGACGATTCATTGCGGACACTGGTCGGGCAGATCGTTCGATAGGGCAGATCCTCCAGTTCGTCGAAGTTCCGGCGAGCCCGCGACCGCAGGGCATAGCAGACTTCGCCCTCGGCCGGAGTTCCAAACCAGGAATTGGACAGAACCACGGTCGGGGTCTCCAGCAGTTTCTGCCCGTCCTCAGCCCCGATCAGCAGCTCGATCCAAATCGGAACACCGACAAAGAAACTGGCCTCGCTGCCCGGCAGCAGAACAACCGGATCGGCGGTGCGGACGGCCACCGGCCGATCCGGCATGGCCGGTCGCAGCAGCAACTTGGTCTCGCCAGTGTCTCCGACCGTCCAGCGCCGAACCTCCAGGTCGTCCGGAAGTTGGTCGCAGACCACCTCTTCGGCGCCGCCCTGGTCGCGCTCGGGAGCCAGACGGGAAGCGGTTCGCCATTCGTGTTCGGTGTGCTCGACCCACAGATCCAAAGGCCCGATCCGCCACTGCCTGACCTGGCCGCGAGCCATCTCGAAGGAAGTCCAAATCCGCTTGTCTTCGCGCGCACTTTCCATAATGCTTGCCGCTTCTGACCTATTCAACCGTTACACTCTTGGCCAGATTGCGGGGCTGATCGATTTCGCAACCCCGCAGACGAGCCACATGATAGGCGAAAACCTGCATGGCCACCACCGTGACCAGGGGGCTCAGATAGGTGGAAGTGCGCGGCACTTCGATCACATCCTCGCAGATCCTGATCGCGTCCCGGTCGCCCTCGGTCGCCACCGCCACCACCGGCGCATGCCGAGCCTTGCACTCCTCGACGTTGCCCAGAGTCTTCTCCTTGCCCGGCACATCGCACAACAAGGCCATCACCGGCACGTCCGCATGCAGCAGGGCGATCGGCCCGTGCTTCAGCTCGGCGGCGTGGTAGCCCTCGGCATGAATGTAGGATATCTCCTTGAGCTTCAAAGCGCCTTCAAGGGCGGCCGGATACAGGTAGCCGCGCCCGACAAAGAAAAAGTCGCGAGCCGCACTGTACTTGGCGGCAATCTCGGCGATCTGCTGGTTGCGCTGCAAAACCTGCTGCACAAGATCGGGAACCTGTTCGATCTCCCGACACAAAGCCTCGCCGCTCTGGCGCGACAGCCGACGGCAGCGCCCGAACTTGAGCGCCATCATCAGCAGTACCAGCAACTGCGAAGTGAAGGCCTTGGTCGAAGCCACCCCGATCTCCGGACCGGCGTGCAAATAGACCCCGAGACCGGTCTCGCGGGCGATCGTCGAGCCCACGACATTGCAGACCCCGGCCACCAATGCCCCCTTGTTCTTGGCCTCGCGCACCGCCGCCAGAGTATCCGCCGTCTCCCCCGACTGACTGATCGCGACCGCCAGATCACGGGAATGAATGATCGGATTGCGATAGCGAAACTCGGCCGCCTGCTCGACATCGGCCGGCAGGTCGGCCAAGTCCTCGAAGAAATATTCGCCGATCATGGCCGCGTGCAAGGACGTGCCGCACCCCATCAGCACTACCCGCTGGATTTCCGCCATCTCGCGCGAGGTCAGGGACAGGCCGGACAAGATCGCGCTCGCCCGCCCGAGATCGAGTCGGCCGCGAATTGTGTTGCGCAAGGCTTCCGGCTGCTCGAAGATCTCCTTCAGCATAAAATGCTCGAAACCGCCCTTTTCAGCCGCCTTCGCGTCCCACTCGATGCGCGAAACCTGGCGCGACACCGGCACATTGTGAATGTTGCGCAGATCCACTCCGTCGCGCTCGATCACCGCCACATCGTCATCGTCCATATAGATCACCTGATCGGTATGCGCGACGATCGCCGAGGCGTCGCTGGCCACGATGGTTTCCTGGTCGCCCAGCCCGATCACGATCGGGCTGCCGCGACGAGCCACCACCATGCGGTCGCTCTGTTCGACGCAGATCGCCGCGATCCCGAAAGTGCCTTCCACCTGGCGCAATGCGCCGCATACCGCCGACAGCAGGTCGCCGTCGAAATACTCCCCGATCAAATGCGCCAAGACCTCGGTGTCGGTGTCCGAGCTGAAGGTATGACCCTCGGCCGCCAAACGCTGGCGAAGGTCGCTGTAGTTTTCGATAATGCCGTTGTGGACCAGGGCGATCCGCCCGCTTTGATCCAAATGCGGGTGCGCATTGTTTTCGGTCGGCGGCCCGTGCGTGGCCCAGCGGGTGTGGGCGATCCCGAGACGGGTGGCCGAGATGAATTCCGGAGTCCAGTCACGGTAGACGCGGTCGGCCAGTTGCTGCACTTTGCCGACCGCGTGCGAAACCTGCATGCCGCCGTTCAAAACTGCGATCCCGGCCGAATCGTACCCCCGGTACTCCAGTCGCTTGAGGCCGCTGAGCAAGATGTCGACCGCCTTGTCCTCTCCAATATAACCGACTATTCCACACATATTAAAAACTCCATCCGTAGTTTTCCCGGAATTGGCAATGCCTCCGCCGCAGGTCGGGAATCCGTCCCGACTACGCGAAGATCAATCGACGGACTGCCGTTCCGCTTCGCTTCATTGTCCCGCTTTACGATTTACATATCACTTCAATATATGGGCGGGACAGATTCCTGCCCTACGTCTTCAGCAGATCCCGCTCGACCATCGCCCCCGGCCGCGTGACGGTGCCGGGCCACAGCTTGCGCCCGGGATAAATGCTGGTGTGAATTCCGGTATGCACTCCGTCGCCGACCACCGTCCCGAGCTTGCGCCGCCCGGTATCGACCAGGCGACCGTCGACCAGCGAGCGCTGGTTGCGATTGTCGTGGCGCAGGTTGGCCGTGATCGTGCCCGCTCCGAAGTTCACCTTCTCCCCCAGAATCGAATCGCCGCAATAACTCAGGTGGCCGACCGCCACCCGGTTCATCAACAGCGAGTTCTTGATTTCCACCGCCTGCCCGATGTGGCAGCCGTCGCCGATCGCCGTGTTCCCCCGAATATAGCAGTTCGGACCGATTTTGCAGTCGGTTCCGACTACCGCGTTGCCCTCGATAAAGACTCCGGGCAGAATCCGGGTGCCGGCGCCGATCTCGACCACCCCTTCAATCGTGGCCGCCGGGCTGACCTCCCCTTCAATCCGGCTTTCCCGCAAAGCGCCGACCAGAATCTCATTGATCCGCAACAGATGCCAGGGATGGCGCACGACAAAGCTGTCCGCGTCCGCCTCCACTCGCCTTCCGTTCGGCGGCGGCGCCTCCGATCCCGATTCGCCAAGCCAGGCCAGGATTTCGCCATCCCGGTCGGCCGCCACCGCCGACTCGTCCGAAGCCGACAGCTCCCGCAGGATCCCGACCGACAGCCAGGCATCCTCATGCACATGCAGAACCAGATTTCTGGCGCCGACTTCCGCGACGGCACCCTGCAGCCAGACCTCCGCCGCCTTGGCCAGAGGCCGATTGCCGACCGGCACCTCGGCCAGCTTGCGGGTCAAGGTTATCGGCTGGCATTGCTCGCGACGATGGGCGGCCGGGTGAAAAACGATATCCATCAGTTCAAATCCTTTTCTGCCGCCGCGGCCAGCCGCTTGATCCAAAACTCCACATCCTCGCTTCGACGCGCCTCGACCAGCAGGCGAATCTTGTTTTCGGTCCCGGAATAGCGCACGATCACCCGGCCGTCTTCGCCCAGACCCTGACGGCAGGAGGCAATCGCCGCCGCCAGAGTGACCTGCTCGGCCAGCGGTTTCTTCTCCCGGATCGGCAGGCTCTCCAGGCGCTGCGGGAATTCCTCGAAACAATCCGCCAGCTCGGCCAACGTCTGCCCGCGGTCGCGCATCATCTTCATCACCTGCAGAGCGCTGACAATGCCGTCGCCGGTCGTCGCATAGTCGGAAAAGATAATATGCCCGGACTTCTCGCCGCCCAGATTGTAGCCGCCCCTGCGCATGCACTCGATCACATGCCGGTCGCCGACCTCGGTCGCCCGCACCTTGATCCCCCGCGCCTCCATCGCCTGCACCAATCCGAGATTGCTCATGCTGGTGACCACCAGGGTGTTATTCCGCAATTTCTTGCGCTGCAACATGTCAAGCGCGCACATGCCGAGAATGCGGTCGCCGTCGACCACGCGGCCGGCCGCGTCGCAAAACAGCACGCGGTCGGCATCCCCGTCGAAGGCCACTCCGATATCGGCGCCCTGCCCGACCACCTTCCGCCCCACGGTTTCCGGATGCAGCGCGCCGCAGCCGTTGTTGATGTTGAACCCGTCCGGGTCGGCGAAGGTCTTGACCACGTCGGCGCCCAGTTCCTTGAAAATCCAGGGGCCGATCTGATAGGCGGCACCGTTGGCGCAGTCCAGAACCACCTTCATGCCGGTCAGGTCGAGATTGCCGACCGTGCTCTTGGCAAACTCGATGTAGCGGCCGCGGGCATCGTCGACCCGATAGGACTTGCCCAGACTGTCCGAACGGATATGATCGCTGATCAGGTTGCCGCCAAGCACGTGCCGCTCAATCTCCGCCTCGATCTCGTCGCGAAGCTTGTAGCCGTCCCGGCTGAAAATCTTGATCCCGTTGTCGTCGAACGGATTGTGCGAGGCGGTCAGCATAATGCCCGCGTCCGCGTTCATGGTCCGCGTCAAATGCGCCACCGCCGGCGTCGGCAACGGCCCGACCAGGAACACCTCCATGCCCATCGAGACCAGACCGCTGGTCAAGGCGGTCTCCAGCATATATCCGGAAAGGCGCGTGTCCTTGCCGATCAGGGCTCGTCTGTCGCCGTGCCCCCTGGCCTGGAAGACATGCGCAATCGCCTTGCCCAGAATCAGCGCCACCTCGGGCGTGATCGGATGGCAGTTGGCCCGTCCGCGGATTCCGTCGGTTCCGAACAATTCACCCATCGCTAAAATCACCTCGATTAATTTTGCATTTGTTCTGCTTCTGGCCTGGAGCGGCCGCGTACGCCTGAGCCACACAAAAGGCACTCAAATCCCCGCAACCATCCCCCCCCGTTTACCGCGGTCGGCCATTATTGGCCGGCAACGCGTCGGCGAGCGCCAGCGAATCAGCTTTCACCACAAGCTCCACCGACTGCCGCCGAAAAGCCCAGCACATGTAGGAGACGCTGACAAAATAACTGGCGGGCAGACGATCCAGCCGCCCGATCAGGACATCGAGCAGGGTCGTCTTTCCGCCAAACCCCATCGGCCCGATGCTCAATCGGTTGGCCTCGCGCAAAAACCTCTCCTCCAGCCTGGCCAGGTCGGCTTCCGGACTGCGATTTCCCAGCTCGCGCAAGAACTGCCGCTTGCTCTCCTCGTAGCCGGTGGCGCGGTCGCCGCCGATGCAAACCCCGAGAACCCCGGGCGCGCAACCCATCCCCTGCGCCCGCCAGACCGCGTCGAGACAGCAGCGCCGCACCCCTTCAAGGTCGCGCCCCGCCCCCAGTTCGGAATCGGGCAGGGCATATTGCCGGCCCACATTCTCGCAGCCGCCGCCCTTGAGAATAAGTGAAATCCGCAACCGCCCCGCCTCGCCCTCGCGCCAGTGCAGCTTCGGCGAACCGCTGCCGCAATTCCCCGGCACACTGGCTCCGGTCAATGAATCGACGCAATTCTGACGCAGAACGCCCTCCGCGGTCGCCCGTCCGACTGCCGTCCGCAGCGCGGTCTCGAAGCCGCCGCGTGAAAACCCGGGCGGCGCCTCGACCCAGAAGAGCAGTGTCCCGGTATCCTGGCACAAGGGCAGCCCGTCGCGGCGCGCCAATGCGATATTCTTCAGAATCGACTCCAGAGCCCGCCGGCCATTGTCGCCCGCAAGTTCCCCGGCACAGGCCCGCGACAAGGCCGCCTCGACATCCGCCGGCAAATCGGAAGAAGCCCGGCAAATCAATTCATGCAGTTGCGCCGACAAATCTTCACGCATGACCAGAACCCGCATTTCCCGCGCAGCGAATAGCGGCGCTTTCCCGGTGCGCCCCCAGACCT
>SLSR01000247.1 GCA_007130365.1 Lentisphaeria bacterium | reverse complement strand
ACCTTGACAATATGCGTGCGCTCGGGCTTGACTGCGTGCGCGTCGGCGAGTTCGCCTGGTCGCGCCTGGAGCCGACGGAGGGACACTACGATTTTGCCTGGATCGAGCGATTTATCGAAATGGCACGGGAAAAGGGGCTCGATATTATCGCCTGCACTCCCAGTGCCGCTCCGCCCCGCTGGCTGTGCCAGCGCTATCCCGAAATTCTTCCGGTTGACCAGCACGGTCATCCGCTGTTACCGGGGGGGCGCAAGCACTATTGTCACAGCAGTCGAAAATATCGCGAGCTGGTCGCGGCTTTGGTGGAGCGACTGGCAGCGGCTCTGAGCGGATACGATAATCTGCTGTTGTGGCAGATCGACAATGAATTGTCCTCATCAAACTCCTACAGCGCCGATGCCGACTCCCGTTTCCGGCAGTGGTTCCAGGAAAAATACGAGTCGCTCGACCGGCTTAACCGAGCCTGGGGCACCTATTTCTGGGGCAACGACTTCAGTGACTGGGAACAAGTCGCCCTGCCGCGGCCCCCGCTGGGCGGCAAGGCGGCGATCCCCAAGGCGATTCTCCTGGACATGAAACGCTTCCGCTCCGATGAAATCATCGGCTTTGTCCAGTCGCAGACAGAAATTCTACGCCGCATTTGTCCCGGTGTGCCAATAACCACCAACTGGTCGCCGATCTTCGATTATGGATTCGACTTTCATAAATTGGCCGGACTGCTGGACTTTCCGGCCTGGGATCATTATTGCCCGGATGCCAGGGCGGCCGCCTTCTGCCATGATTTCGTCTTCTCCTGCAACCCGCGCAACACCGGATTCTGGGTCATGGAACAGCAATGCGCACCGCCGGATTCGGGCTCCTGCAATTCCTGGCCACCCGTCGGCTGGCTGACTGCCGCCGGCCGACAGAACATCCTGCACGGCGCCCGCGGCATAGTCTTCTTTCACTGGCGGGAATTCCCCTATGGTGCCGAGGTCGAACACGGCGCGATTGTGCGTTTGAATGGTGATACCGACACCATGGTCTATCGGGAAATCAAAGAGGCCATCCCGCAGTGGCGGGAGGCGGCCGCGAATCTTGCCGACCACACCCGGCAACCGGAAGTCGGGATTCTCTTCGATATGGAAAACTGGTGGTCGCTGCAACCGGGTGGTTCCTTCAAAGTCAAGCGCCGCACTCAGGCGGTCGATTACCGGGCGTTGTTGCGTGCCTGGCATCAGTCGTTGCGCAAGGACGGGCTGGACGTGGTCTTTCATACTCCGGCCAGCGACTGGAGCCCGCTGCGCGTACTGGTCATCCCTTCCTTGCCGATGATATCCGAGGAGTTGCAGGATCGCCTTACAAAATTCGTCGAGTCGGGCGGGCTGCTCGTCGTTGGCCCGCAGACCGGCATCTGGGACGCCAGCGCCAACCCCACCGGCCAGCATGCCCTGGCCGGACTCTCGGGTCTGAAATTCCTGGAGCTGGATTGCTTTGATCCGGATCTGGAGATCGCCGTAGCGGGCGAGAGCTTCCAGGCGGCAGGCATGTGGCTGGGCGAAAGCGCTTCTCCCTTGAAGAACACCCAAACCATCGCTGTATTCGGGGCAAGCACCGGAATCCTGGAAGGAAAGGCGGCAATCGCCGCGCGCTCGACCGGCCGCGGAAAGGTGATTACTCTGAATACCCACCCAACAAAGGAAATGCTGGAACCGATCCGGCAGCACTGGATCGAACCCGCTCTTGAACGACCAACCCACGCCAGCGATGCAGCCCCACTGAGGTTTCGCTGGGCGAATAAAGATGGAGCCTTTGAAATCGAGTTATGACTATGACTAAACAACCCAATATTCTGTTTCTGATCATGGACGACCAGCGGGCTGATTCGCTCGATTGGGATTTCGTGCAAACCCCCGCCCTCGATCGACTGGCCGCCGAGGGCATGCGTTTCCGCAACCAGTTCGTCCACGTCCCCATCTGCACCCCTGGCCGAGCCGAATGCCTTACCGGCTGCCATGGCTACCGCAACGGAGTCATGTGGTTCAATACTCCGATCGAGCCCTCCCGCATCCTCATGCCCCAGGCCTTTCAGCAGGCCGGCTACCACACCATGCATGTCGGCAAATGGCACAACGACGGGCATCCGCGCGACAAGGGCTACGACCGGGTGCGCCTGAACATGCACGATGCCGACGACTTCTTTACAACCTACAAGAAAAAAGGGCACTGGCTGACCTTTTCCGACGATGACGGCCGTCATACCGAAGGGCACTCGACGGAGATTTTCACGCAGGCGGCCATCGAGGAAATCGCCGCCGCGCCCGCCGCCAAGCCGTGGTTCTGCTGGCTGGCCCTGCACTCCCCGCACGATCCCTTCGGCTGTCCCGAACCGTTCCAGTCCCTTTACCAGCGACCGGATTTCCCGCTGCCCCCCGCCTGGCAGGCCATGCCGGCCGTGGACAATGGCGACCTGACCATTCGCGACGAGCTGTTGCTGCCTCATCCGCGTCCGCTCGAGACCGGCCGCCGCAATTTCGCCAATTACGCCGCCATGATCACCCACCACGACTATTGGCTCGGCAGATTGTTCGAGCGCCTGCGCGCCAGCGGTCAATGGGAGAACACCATAGTCTGCTTTACCAGCGACCATGGTCTGGCCGTGGGCAGCCACGGCTTTCTGGGCAAGGAAAGCATGTACGACCATTCCTGCCGCGTCCCCTGTATTCTGCGCGGCCCCGGCATCCCGGCCGGGCGGGCCACGGAGCGGCTCTCGACCAGCGCCGATCTCTTCCCCACCCTCTGCGAAGTGGCAGACATCCCCATTCCGGACAGCGTGGCCGACGGCCGCTCGCTGCTGCCCTTGTTCAACTCAGCGGCCAGCCCGGTTCGCGATGCCGTGTTCAGTGCTTTCCGCAGCCCGCAGATGGTCAATGGGGAAAAACAATTGCTCGACACCCAGCGCAATGTGCGCACGGAAACCCATAAGCTGAACTGGTACCCGATGAGCGGTCGGATGCAACTGTTCGATCTGCGCCACGATCCCTTGGAGCAGGACGATCTACTGCAACCCTGGCGTTTGCAGGACGATCCGATCTGGGGATATCGACCGCCTGCGGAAAAGAACTCGGTCATGGCGGTCGCGGAAGCGCTGAAAAATACGCTGATCGCTTTTCTTGCAAGCCAAGGCGATCCGCTGGCCGAGAGCCTGGCAAGTTGCGATGATTTTTTACCTGAGAGAACAAGGAAGTGAACACTTTTACGAAATCTTCCCTGATGGCTGCACTAACCGGTGTGGCATGCGCCTCTTCGCCCCTCCATGCGGAGACAACCGAGCGGCCGAACATTCTTTGGCTCGTTTCCGAGGACAACAGCGCCTTCCTGGGGTGCTATGGAGACCCGGTGGCCCGTAGCCCCCATATCGATGCCCTGGCCGGACGCGGGATGCGGTACACCAACGCCTATGCCAACGCCCCGGTCTGCGCTCCGGCTCGCGGAACACTGATCACCGGAGTCCTTGCCACATCCAGCGGCACGCAACACATGCGCAGCAGCTATGAAGTCCCGGTCGAGCACGTGCCCTTCTTTACCACCCACCTCCGCAAGGCCGGATACTTCCCCTACAATCACGGGAAGACCGATTACAATCGATTCGACCGCTGGGGCGACTGGGACAATCATCAAAGGCGCGAATGGAAAGCCGCTGGCGACCGACCCTTTTTCGGAATGTACAATTTCATGCACAGCCATGAGGGGCGGATTCATGAGGATTTTGAATCCGAAACCGATCCCGCTTCCGTCTCCTTGCCCCCGTATCATCCGGATGTCCCGGAGATCCGAAAGGATTGGGCGAAATACTACGACCAGATAGCGAAGATGGACGCGGCCGTTGGCGAGGTGATCGAGCGTTTGCGCGACGACGGGCATCTGGAGAATACCATCATCTTCTACTTCTCCGATCACGGCGGGGTCCTTCCACGCAGCAAGCGCTTCCTCTACCAATCAGGCACCCATGTCCCCCTGGTGATCGCCATACCCTCAAAATGGCAACATCTGGCCGCAGGCTGGAAGGAAGGTCAGGTCAACGAACGACTGGTCAGTTTCGTTGATTTTGCCCCCACGGTTCTGTCTCTCGCCGGGATTGAACCGCCTGAGCAGATGCAGGGCAGAGCCTTTCTCGGGAAATTTGCGGAGCCGGAACCGGAGGCAGCCCTCCTGTTCCGGGGGCGCATGGATGAGCGCACCGACATGTCCAGAGCCGTTGTCACGCGCGAGTTCCTCTACATCCGGAACTACTACCCGGAAATTCCCCATGGCCATTACCAGACCTTTTCCTACCGCGCACCCTCCATCCAGGCCTGGCACCGGGAGTGGAAGGCGGGGCGGCTCAATCCTGTGCAGATGCGGTTTTTCGAGCCCAAGTCCGTCGAGGAACTCTATGACTTGAGAGCCGATCCCCATCAGATCCGAAATTTGGCGGAGGAGCCGGGTTCGGGCAGGGTATTCGCGCGTTTGCGCGGGCTTTACATTTCGCAAATCATGGAGAGCCGCGATGCCGGCTACCTTCCCGAGGCGGAGATGATCCGCCGGGCCATTGTCCACGGGATTACCCCGTTTGAACTGGCCCGCGATGATGGGCTTTATCCCCTGGCGAGATATGTGCAGGCGGCGCACGATGGCGCCAAGGCGACAATGGAAGACATCCCAAAACTGGAAGCGTACCTCATGGCGGATGACAGCGGT
>SLSR01000068.1 GCA_007130365.1 Lentisphaeria bacterium | reverse complement strand
GAGCTGGCGGAAATTTCTCTGTTCATGGCCGCCACCTTTCTGGTCTCGCTCGCCTATACGCTGTCGCTGAGAAAGACCGCAAACGTGCCCGGCAGCACGCTCTACCAGTTTACCGTCGATGTGTTTATCGTTACCGGCCTGGTTCATTTTACCGGCGGCATCAACAGCACCTTCACGCTGCTCTATCCGCTGGTCATTCTGGCCGCCGGCATTGTGGTTTCCGGCAACCTGGCAGTCAAGGTGACGATTCTTTCAATCCTGCTCTACGCCACTCTGATCACGCTTGAAACGACCGAGGCCATGCCCTACCGGGGCAGCGGCGCTTCACCCTATGACCACCGGGCTCAGGTCGCCCAGTTGACCATGATGCAAATTCTTCTCTTCGCCCTGTTCGCGACCGCCAGCAACTACCTGTCCGACCGCTATTTCAACCAGGCCAGGCAACTGCAAAGACTGCGCAACATTGCCAAATCCACCCTATCCAGTGTAACCACGCCTTTGCTGGCAGTGAAGGGGGCGGAAAACCTGATAAAACTGGCCAACCCCAGCGCCTGCCGGGTACTGCAAAGAAGCGAAGCCGAACTTGAGGGCAGCCCATTCACCGACCTGTTTAAGGAACGCCCCCCGACCGACGCCAAAACTCCGGAACAGATATGGTGGATGAAAAAAGGCGACGGATCAATCTTCCCCGCAAGCCTGGAGATCTCCGAGGGAACGCTTCCCGCCGTCATTTTGAACACCCTGCACGACGACCCGGACGAAGGCCAGCTTAACCTGGTCGCGTTCCACGACATTGCGGAACTGGCGAACCGTGAAAAGACCATCCTGGACAGCGAAAAGACTTTTGCGGCCGCCGGCATGATCAACGAGATGGCTCATGTGGTGCGCAACCCGCTGACCGCGATCCGCGGTGCCGGAGAGCTGATCAACGCGGCCGTCGAAGCCGCGCTTTCACACCAGCACCAGATCAACGAAAAAGACTTCACCACCTTGAAATCCATGTGCGAGGTCATCTTTGAGGAAACCCAAAACTTGAACAGCAGAGTGGAATCCTTCATGCAATACGCCACCCTGGACCAGAAGGAACTGCTTGAGCTGATCACCAAAACCAACCGATGGAGAGAGCAAGTTTTCAATGGCGAACAATCCGCAGACGAAATCTAATATTCTGATTGTCGACGACGAACCAAGCATTGTCAAAGTCTTGCAGATCGGGCTGGAAAGCCTCGGCTATCAAACTCTGGCGGCCGACTCCGGCCTGGCAGCCCTGCAAATCCTTGATGAACAAAGCGTCGACCTGGTTCTGCTTGACCTGCGACTTGGCGAAGGCATCAACGGCTTTCAAACCATGCAGAAGATCCGGGAGACCAGGCGCGAACTGCCGATTGTCATGATCACCGCCTACGGCAACATTGAAACGGCCGTCAAGGCGATCAAGGCGGGAGCCTGCGACTTTGTATGCAAGCCTTTCATGATCAGCGAGATAGCCAATGTCATAAAAACCGTTCTCAAAAGCGGCGCGAAAACCAGGGGGGGAACCGGAAGAATCAATGAAAAGGCCGCCGCCACCGACAGCGTCAGGCACTTCGGCAGCCTGCTCGGGGAAAGTCCGCAAATGCAGAAGGTCTATCGGCTGATCGAAAAAATCGCGCCGACCGACGCCACCGTCCTGATCGAGGGCGAAAGCGGCACCGGCAAAGAGCTGATCGCCCGCGCCATCCATGAACAAAGCCGCCGCAAAGATTGTGCCTGGGTGCCCCTGAACTGCGTGGCCATTCCGGAGAGCCTGCTGGAATCCGAACTGTTCGGGCATGTTGCCGGCGCTTTCACCGGAGCCGCCTACAACCGTCAAGGGCTGTTCCTCGCGGCCAATCGCGGAACCATTTTCCTGGACGAAATAGGGGTCATGGACATCGGTCTGCAAAGCAAGTTGCTGCGCACGCTGCAGGAGGGCAAGGTCAGGCGAGTGGGCGAAGACCGCGACCTGGAAACCGATGTGAGAGTTATCGCCGCAACCAATGAAAGCCTGGAAAAGCTGGTGGAGAAAGGCCAGTTCCGCAAGGATCTGTTCTACCGGATCAGCGTCATCCCGATTCGTCTGCCGCCGCTGCGCCAGCGCGGCGGCGACATCGAACTTTTGACCGAATACTTCTGTCGCCAACAAAGTCGAAACCTGGAGCGGGAAATCAAGCTGTCCGAACAAGTGCTCGCGCTTTTCAGCTCCTATCCCTGGCCCGGCAATGTGCGGGAGCTGCAAAATGCGATCGCCTGCGCCGCCACCATCTGCCGTGACGGATTGATCACCGTCGACGATCTGCCGCCGCGTCTGACCAGCCAGGCGAACGAAAGCTCGAACGCCATGGATATTCGAGATTGCGAATCTGCCCAAATTCCCCTGAAAACCTTTTTGAAAAACAAAGAACAGCAATATATTGAAATGATACTTCATCAAAGCGGCGGCAATCGGGCTCGCGCCGCCGACATGCTGGGAATCAGCCGAGCCACCTTCTACCGCAAATACGAAACCGAAGCCCAGGAATAGCAGATCAAAGTGTTCAAAAAACTAATTCGCAACTTCCGCTGGCAACGCACTGCCGACAAGCACGGGCCGCGGCGGCTGACCGTGTTTGAAGCAGACTCCGGGCAGATCAAGGCGGTAAGCCTCGAGCGTTCGGGACAAGGCGTAGCCTGGCGCGGAGCCCGCGAATTCAAGCCGTTCGAACTCGAGGCCGGCGAACTGGCCGGACAGATCAAGGCTCGAGTCGCTGAGATCGACCGCGAAACCCAATATCTCTCGATCATAGTCGGCGACAACGCCGGCTTGGTCAGACTGCTCAACTTCCCCGGCGACCCTCCCGCCAAACTTGAGAAGACGGAAGAGCAGACCCGGCAGGCTCTGGGGATCGACGATTCGTTTTCTACTCGGCAAAGCCTTTTGCCGACGGTTTCGGACAATGCCGAAAGAAAACGGGATAAAGAGTACGCGGTGCTGGCCGCCGCCATGAAGCGGGAAACCATTGACATCTGGCGCAACGCCGTGATCGAGGCCGGCAAGACTCCAGTCAGCCTGGTTCCTGCCGGCATTGTCATCGCCAATCTGGCAACTGCCGAAATGCAGGAAGCCGATCCGGAAAACATCACCGGATTCATCTGCCTAAGTTCGCAGTTCTCGATTCTTTTGCTCTATCGCCACGAGCGCCTGCTGCTGGCACGCCAATTCAAAACCGGTATCGCCACCTTCGTCGACGGCCTGGTCGAAGCCCTCGGACTCGACCGACAGACCGCCAGAGAGATTCTCGGCAGCGGTTCATTCGACCTTTCGGAAAGCATGCCCCCGAACGTCACCAACTGGATGCGGCAAGTCGGCATCAGCCTTGACTTTATCGAGCGCCACTATGGACAAAAGGTAAGCTCCCTGCGCCTGCACTGCAACGACATCGACAGCGCCAAAGTACTGCGCGACACGCTGGCCGCCAATGTCGACCGACAGATCGACGAATGGAACCAGTTCAGAGCCTTGAGCAACATTGACAACCACACTCCCGACCAAAACCCGACGGCGGGGTTCGCCAAACCCTTGTGCGAGGCCTGGCGAGTTATGCGAGAAGGCATCAAAAATGAAGCATGACATCAATTTCTGGCCGCCTCCCGACTGGTCCCGGGAAAGCAGCCTAAGTCCCGATTTCCTGATGGCAGTCATGGTCGCAATCGCCATTGTCCTTTCCTTCCTGTTCTACACCCTGGCCGAAAACCGCAGGCGACAAACGGAATCCGAGCGCCTGCGCATCGAAGTCCAGGTGGAGAACATGGCGCCTCAGGTTGAACGGCTGACGACCATGGAGCGCGAAAGCAGGCAATGGGGTGCCATGCTAGACAAGCTGGCGGAACGGGCGGAAGCCCGGATTTTCTGGAGCCGACAGCTCGAGGCTTTACAGAAACTGACTCCGCCCGACATTGTCTTAAGCAGCATTTCGGTTCGCGACGAATCGATCCCGATCGAAGTCGAGCCACCGCCGGAAGCCCGTCAGCGAGGTCGCCGCCCCACCCCCAGCTTTCGCTACGAAACCGGATACTCGCTGGAGATCACCGCGATCTATATCGGCGACAGTATCGAGCACGAGAAGTCGATCAGCGCCTTCGCCGACCGCATCGGCAACAGCCAGGCCGTCGGACGGTACCTGGACAGTTACGGCACTCGCAACATTCGGGATCTTGCCGGAGTCGAAAACGATCTCTTCCCCGGCGGCAAGAGCTTTGTCTTCACCTGCACCTATCAGTCGATCCCGGACATAATGTAAAAGAGACTAAACCCAGGGAACAGTATGGAACTGAAAAATCTTTCCCAGTCGGATCGAGTGCGGAAAATCGCGATCGGCGTCGGCGTTGGCATTCTCCTGCTTGCCCTGGCCTATTTTCTGGCCATTCGCTCGGCTCTCGCCGAAAGAAGCAAGGATCAGGCACAGATCGCCCGACTGCAGAGAGAGCTGCAAACCAGCCGAGCCCTGATCGCCCGCGGCGAAACCGTCGAAGCAGAACATCGTCAGACCGGCGAAGCCCTGCGGCGCATCATGCGGGAGGATATGGTACCGCCGCAAAATCCGCTGGGCTGGGCAACCATGATCCTGCAAGATCTCGCCCGGCGCGAAGGAGTGGAAATCAGCGGCGAAGACGGCACCTCGCTGGGTCAACCTCGTCGGGGCAGAGACCAGCCACCATTCGCCAT
>SLSR01000017.1 GCA_007130365.1 Lentisphaeria bacterium | reverse complement strand
GTAGTTCCCCCCCTGTCAGAACATAAAATGGTTCTTTCTCACTTTGAGTGGGTAGCTTGTTTCAATTCACATTCAGAAATGATGCATTGCTTGTGGCAGGTTTCAGGTTTCGGGTTTCAGGTGTTACCCACAAAATCTAAGACAAAAATATTAGCAACCCATTCGTTTTGAGAAAGAGCCGGATTCGCACCCAGGCCTCTCGTTTTATGCCACATTCGAGGGCTTCATGCATGCGATAGACAATTACATATCGTCCCCGGTGTTCGCGGGGCGGCTTCAGTTCGATGGTGATCGGGTTGTTCATGTGAGGCAGGTTAATTTGAAGGCTCAGGTTCGCTCCATTCCGCGCGGTATTGGATCGGAGCCGAGCTGTGGTGGGCTCCAAAAACCAGGAAGCAGGCGACATTGCGGTAGGACATGAGAATGGTCTCCTTGGCCTGCCGGGAATTGGCCTGACTGACCGAAAGACTGAGGGAGTAGCGTCCCGGGCTGAAGTTGAGCTGGGAGATTCGAGCCTTGACCGCAAATTCATGCGGAGCCGGGTTGGCGAACGGCGCCGCCTGCGTTTTTGAGGTGGTTTGCGCGACGAAGCGCTGGTCCATGTCGGCAAAGGAAAGCGCCACGTGGAATTCGCCGATTGACGGATCGATCTCGAGTCGCATGGCGATCTCGAACGGTGCCTGCTCCTCGACGGTCAACGGCGTGTCGGCTTCGGCTTGGTCGGGCGCCACGACCTGGTAGTCCGCCTTTTTTTCGCGCGAGGCGAGGGAGAAGTTAAGGAGTCTGACCCGGCCGTCCCCGATCAAGTTCTTGCGCCCCTGCTGGAACTGGCTGTTGTAGGCTTCCACCACTTGTCCGATGTCCTGGTCGAAGGCCGTGACCCGCCCCTTGTCCAAGAGCATGGCCGAGGTGCAGACGCGCCCGATCTGCGGCATCGAATGGCTGACGAAGATGACGGCGGAGCGCTCCATCATGCGAAATATCTCGTTGTAGCATTTCACTTTGAATCCGACGTCCCCGACCGCCAGCACTTCGTCGACCAGGAGGACGTCGGGTTCGAGCTGGGAGGCGACCGCGAAGCCGAGCCGCATCTTCATTCCCGAGCTGTAGTTCTGCACCGGGGTGTCGATGAACTCGCCGATTTCGGCAAACTCGACGATGGCCTCGAATTTTTGTTGGATTTCACGCTTGGCAAAGCCGAGCACCGCGCCGTTGATGTAGATGTTCTCGCGAGCGCTCAGGATCGGGTTGAAGCCGGCACCCAGCTCGATCAGGGCGCCGACTCGGCCGCGGATGCGGATTTCGCCATGGTCCGGCTTGAGCAGTCCGTTGAGCATTTTCAGCAGAGTGCTTTTGCCGGCGCCGTTGCGCCCGATCAGCCCCAGGCATTCGCCGCGGCGCAATTCGAAGGCGACCTGGTCGACCGCCCAGAATTCGTTCCGTCTCAGCTGCTCGCGCCGCCGTTGGTTGCGGCCGGTCAATTCGGCGGCGACATCCCGCAGTCCGTACCAGAGCGAACGCTTCAGGCTGCGGCAGAACTTTTTCGAGACGTTTTCGACGGATATGAGCGGTTCGTTCATGGTTGTGCTTCTCTTGCTCAGGCGCTCATTCGTTCGATCAGAATCGGCAGGGTGGTGCGATAGACGATCATGGTCAGGATCCAGGCGCCCGCGATCAGCCCGGCGATCGCCATGAAGGCGAGCGCCATGCCGTGGTCGCCGCCGGTCAGCCAGTCGCGGGTGGAGAGGATCAGCGGGGTCATCGGGTTGAGCCGGATGATCAGAGCCGCCCAGCCTTCTTGAGGCAGGGGAAAGACGACCGGGGTCAGGTACATGAAAAAACTCATGAGCAGCGGCAGGGCGTTGCCGATGTCCCGGTAGAGAATGCCGATCGGAGTGATCAGCAGTCCGCAGGCCACGCCCGCCAGCATCAGGGCAAGAACGCCAAGCGGGAACAGCAGGATTCGCGGGCCCGGCCAGATCCCCGAAGCCGCCACCGCAAGCATCATCAGCAGGCATTTAATGGCGCTGTTGAACAGGACATGGTAGATTGCGCCGAGGATCAGAGACTCGCGCGGAAAGTTTATCTTGGTCAGCATCGACTTGGCGGCCTGAGTCTTTTGCATCGGCGCGTTGAGCGCCTCCATGAAGATCGACCACAGCATGGTGCCGGTGAAGACATAGAGCGGGTATGGTATGTCGGTGCGCGAAACTTCGACCACGCCGCTGGCATTGAGAAAAATCCAGGTCAGGGTGTTGGCCAGCGGCATGGCGAAGGCCCAGGCGATGCCGAGCGCCGACTGCCGGTACTGGGCGCTGATGTCGCGCACGGTCAGGCGCCAGGCCAGTTCGCGGCCTTCGCCAAGGCCGCGAATGATTTCGGCCGCCAGGCGCAGGGGAGAGCGCAAAGCGGAGCGGGGAGTGTAGACGCGCAAGGGCATCTTCTCCTCTGGGTTGACTTGTCGTTTGTCTGTGGTCATGGCGTTCCCGTGGTTGGTTGAGCAGCGGCTTCGGCCGACGGTTTGCGATTATGGCCTGGCGCATTCCCGGCCGACTGGTCGATGGCGAGCAGGATCGACAGGGCGCGGACGATCGTGGCGGCCGGGATCGAGTAGGAGTATTCCGATTTGCGCGGGTTTTGACGGTCGCATACATTGGTTCCGGCGAAGACCACCGAGTTGCCGCTGCGCAGATTTCTCTGGGTGTTGTCGTTGTACCAGGCCTGACTGGTGTGCAGCACGCCTTTTTTGCCGGCGATCAGAGAGGGGAAGAGGCATCCGGAGCCCATGTTGGCGATATAGCCGTCGATGTGACCGGCCGCCGCCGCCTTCTCGACCAGCGATCTGCCGATCAGCGAGACGCACTCGACCTGGCTTTCGCCGGGATCGGCCAGCTCGCGGTAGAGTTGCATGTCCTGCTCGATGGCGGTCTGGTCGGCGGGCGAGTCGGCAAGCTGGCGGGTCCAGCCGTCGACCACGATCAACGGCCTTTCGAAGTTGGCGTTCAGGTGTTCGGCCAGTTGTCGGAACCCGTCCCTCTGCTCGAGCCAGGCTCTTTTCTGGCCGGTCAGGCCAAACCAGACGACCGGAAAGAAGCCGGCGAACTGCCGGCGGTAGCGTTCGCTTGTCCGTGGGTCGTGGAAAAAGTTTCGGATCTTTTCAAAGAAGCCAAAGTCGGGAGCGGCCGACATCAGGGGGTTTACATTGAGGTGCAGGAGAAGAAGGCTGTGGTCGTCCAGATAGTTCCGATCCTTGACCAGCAGCTCCGGCGCGGGGTCGGCGGCTTGGAGCAGCGGGCTTTGGCTCAGGTCGAAGAAGCCGGTTCCCGCCAGGTGCAGAACCGTGCCGAGTCCGGCGAGCAGGCGATTGTGTTCGGCCCAGAGCAGGCCGCCAAGATGATCGAAGATAAAGTGATAGGGCCGGCCGCTGAAGACCAGGGCGGTGGCGGGCGCGGGCGGCCGGGAGAAGCCGGGTCGGGCCAGACCGCGCTTGCTCAGCTCGGCCAGCTCGGTCAGGAATTCCCGGCTGATCGCCCATTTGGCGCCGGCTTCGGCGCGCGAAAAGGCGATGCCCTGCCGGGGCAGCAGGCAGCCCAGCAGATTGCCGGTATACTGGACAAACAGCCAGATCGGGGTTTCGCGGTCGGTAAACAGATAGGCAATCCACTCTTTGCTCCGGCCGTAGACGGCGGCCTGGCAGGGCAGGGCGATGCGGCGGTCGGGAGCCGGCAGCAGGAACTGCCGTCGCGTCAGGATGTCGGTCAGCACCGAGTGCCAGTGGGCGCGGTGGAAAAATTTGTCGAGCATATTCAGCCAGTCTGGTTCAAGAACGGCCGGCGGCCGGTTGGCGATGGCGATCTTGTGCGGATCGAAGGCGAAGGCGGCGGCGGGCGGCGGCGCGGCCGGGGCGGCTGGCAGCCGCCCCACGACATCCGACCAGGCGCAGGACAGGGGCTTTGGCCGATCCTGGGTCTTGCCGGGAAAACGCTGCACCACGCGGTTCATAATGCGAGCGGCCGCCGGGTGGTCGCCGCCGGCCTGGCGGCGGCTGGCCAGCTCGAGCCAGGCGAGGTTGAGAGGGCTGACCTCGGCAAGTGCCCGGGGATTTTCCGGGTTCAGGCGGAAGGCCTGAAACAGGCGCCTCTCGGCGGACTCCAGATCGCCGCGGCGGCGAGCCCGAGAGGCGCGGCGAGCCGTCCGCTCGGCGGCTACCACCGGGCGTTCAGCGGCGCCTACCCCCCGGCCTCGACGTTCAAGATCGTCACCGCCGAGGCGGCGCTCGCCACCGGCCACAACCTCGACGACCCCGTGTCCTGCCCGGCGCACGCCGTGGTCGGCGGACTGCAGGTGAGCAACGCCGGTGACGTCGCGCTGGACGAGACCACATTGGAGGAGGCGTTCGCCGCCTCCTGCAACACCACGTTCGCGACGCTCGCCGCCCAGCTGGGGCCCGACGCCCTCACCGAGGCCGCCCACCGCTTCGGCTTCGACGTCGACTACGACCTCCCGCTGGAGAGCCGCGGCGGGTCGTTCCCCGAGCCACAGGACACCGCCGAGCTCGCCGCGGCGTCGTTCGGCCAGGCACGCACCCAGGCCTCCGTGCTGCACATGGCCTCGGTCGCTGCGGCGGTGGCCGCCGGAACCTGGCACGAGCCGTACCTGCTGCGTGACGACGTCGGCGGTGAGCGTCGCGCGTTGGCCACCGGCACCCCGGACGTGCTGCGCGAGCTGTTGACCACCGCCGT
>SLSR01000021.1 GCA_007130365.1 Lentisphaeria bacterium | reverse complement strand
GCACCAAGCGTTTGTCCGAGGTGGCGGGTTGGGCGCATTTTTTTGTCGATCTCCCCGAGTACGACGAGAAGGCGCGGGTCAGGCACTTGGGCAGGCCGGAGGCGATGGCCGGGCTTGCGGAGTTCGCAAGGGAACTGCCCGAGGTGGAGGGGACGGAGGCGGCGATCGCGGCGGCGGCGGAGCGGGCGGCGGCCGCCGCCGGTCTGGCGGCCGGCAAATTGAACCAGCCTTTGCGGGTGGCCTTGACCGGAAGCGCGGTCGGCGCCGGGATCTATGAGACGGTGTTTCTGCTTGGGCGCGAGCGGGTGGCCCGGCGGTTGGCCGGGCTGGGGATCGGGGCGGACGCTTAGTCAGACGAACTCATGCGAGTTCAGTCATGGTGCATGTTAAACGCAGGTTCCACGGGGATATAGCCCGTGGCGACGCGATCGTGCAGATCAATTTGCAGCAAACAATAATGCAGGATAGAAAGGAGCAATTGAAATGGCCTGGTTTTTCAAGAACGGAAAAGATTTGAGCAGGGTCGAGGTCGAAGGTCTGCTGGAGCGGGCGATCGAGGAATGCCGGGAGCGGATTTGCCGGGAGCCGAAGCGGGTGCTGCTGCTGCCGCCGGACATTACGCGAGCCCATTGCGGGGCGGGCTGGATGACCGAGCTGCTCTATCGGGAGTTCACGAAGCTGGGGGCGGAAGTGTTCGCGATGCCGACCCTGGGGCAGCATCTGCCGCATACCGCGGAGCAGAATCGCTGGATGTTCGGAGCGATCCCGGAAGAGCGCATTCTCAAGCACGACTGGATCGCGGACGCCAAGCGGGTGGGGGCGGTGCCGGCCGACTATGTGGAGATGGTGACCGAGGGCAGGGCGGACTGGGAGATCCCGGTCGAGCTGAACCGGCGTTTGTTCGAGGAGTCCTGGGATCTGATCCTTAATGTCGGGCATGTGGTGCCGCACGAGGTGCTGGGCTTTGCCAACCACAACAAGAACTATTTCATCGGCCTTGGCGGCAAGAGCATGATCTGCGCCTCGCACATGGCGGCGGCCTGCTGCGGCATCGAGAACAACCTGGGCAGTCTGGTCACGCCGCTGCGCCACTGCTACAACAAGGCGGAGCAGGAATTCCTGGGCGGTCTGCCGGACGCCTATATCCAGTTGGTCATGGCCTACAACCAGGCCGGACAACTGGCGCATACCGGCTTCTACTGCGGCGACGACCTGGACACCTATCTGCTGGCGGCCAAGCAGTCGATGGCCGAGAACATTACCGTGGTCGAGCCGCTGCAAAAGGTGGTGGCGGTAATGCAGGGCGACGAATTCTTCAGCACCTGGGTGGCCAACAAGGCGATCTATCGGACGCGCAAGGCAATGGCCGACGGCGGCGAGCTGATTATCGTGGCGCCCGGCCTGAAACGGTTCGGGGAGCAGGACGAAGTGGACCGGATTATCCGGCGCTACGGCTATTCGGGCACCGAAAAGATCATGAAGCTGTGGCGGGAAAAGGAGGAGCTGCAGGATCTGACCCACGCCACCGCGCATCTGATCCACGGCTCTTCCGAAGGCCGCTTCAGGATCACCTATGCGCCGGGGCATCTGTCGCGGCAGGAGGTGGAGTCGGTAAACTTCGGCTACCTGGACTATCGGGAGGCGATGGAGACCTACGCGGTCGATTCTCTGCAGAATGGTTTCAACCGTCTGTCCAGCGGCGAGGAGGTTTACTTTATCAGTACGCCTTCGGCCGGGCTGTGGACCACTGCCGACAAGCTGTGAGACTGCATTTGCGACATGGCCGCCGCTTGTCTTCCGGGCTTTTCCGTCCGCAGGCTTTGCCCTGGATCTTTGTCCTGCTGCTTTCGGGGCTGCCGGGCGTTGCGCCTTTGGCGGCCGGAGTCGAGACCCGGCCGGAGTTTGTTCATCCCTGGTTCGAGCCGACGGCGGGCGCCTGGGTTTTCGGGGGGCAGGATGAGGATGCCCCGCCCGATGCGACCGAGCGGCGGGAGCCTTCGGCAACGGAGGCTTTGAGGGAACCGGAACCGGCGGTTCCGGAGACTGGCGAATGGGCCGCGCCGGAGATGGTGGCAGAACGGGAATTCGCGCCGGAGCCGACTGAGTTGCCCCGGAGCGGACGGCGAGAGAGTGGTCTGATCAGGCGCCCCGATCCCGAGATCAAGCTGCCCTGGTGGCGCAACGGCTGGCCTTTTCTGGCGGTGTCCGGCCTGCTTGGCTTCAGTGGTCTGGCCGGCGCGGCGGCGATCCGTCGGCGGCAGGCCAGAGGGCGTCGGCTCGGCCAAGCCGAACTGCGCGCCCGGGGTTTGCGGCAGCGGCAGCGGGCGCTGTTGCGGGCGCTCGAGCGGGCGACCGACGCGGAGTTGCCGGAGCGGTTGCGCGAGCAGGGGGTGCCGCTCATTCGCGAGTGGCTGGACTTGCCGCCGGGGACGACGGCCGACGAGTTGGCGGAGCAGTTGCGCAGTCGCGATCCGGAGTTGTCGGCGATGTTGGCGGCGCTTGACCACATTGAATATCGACCTGAATTGATGGATGTCTTTTCGCGCTCGCGGCTGTTGGCGGCTTGTCGGCGGCTGCTGCTGGCTTGTCTGGTTGGCGGATTCTGGGGCATTCTCCTGAACTGTGCGGCGGCGGCCGGGCAGGCCGAGAGCCGACTTGGGGACGAGCGGGGGCGAGTCTTTGCGGCGGCGGTCGCGGCCTTCGACCGCGGTGCCTATGAAGAGGCGGAGCGCGGTTTTGCCGAGCTGAGTCGGGGAGACGTCGCGAATGCGGCATTGCTCCACAACCGGGGCGTCTGCAAATGGCGCCTTGGCGAGCCCTACCGGGCGCTGGCTTTGCACGAGCGGGCGCGGCGGGTGGCGCCGCGAGATCCGCGTCTGCGGCAGCGCCTTGGCTCGGTCAGGAGTGAGCTTGGCCTGCCGTCCCGGTTCGAGCCGACGGCCTGGCTGGCCGGGGTCTGCGAGCTGCGCGACTGGCTGCGTCCGGATCAGTGGCTGCGCCTTCTGTTCGGGGCATTCGCGATCTGCGGAGTCGTAGCTTTCGGGCTGGCCGTGACAGGCCGGTCGGGAGTGCGGCGGTGTCTGGCGGTTTTTGCCGTGGTCGCGGGCTTGTTGCTGGCGGCGGTGTGGTCGCAGGCGACGGGTTCGTACCAGGTCGGAGGCCGGGGGGTGGTTGCCGGTGAAGCGGTTCTCTACAGCGCTCCGAGTCAGACGGCGGCACGGATGGATCTGGTTGATCCGGTCAGCCGCGAAGTCGCGGTGGTCGAGCGGCATCTGGACTGGTTGCGGGTGCGCAATCGGTCGGTCGAGGGCTGGCTGCCGGCTTCGGATCTGGAGCATTACTGGTAAGGGGCGGCAGGGTGGTCGGCAATTGTGGCGGGATCACTTGCAGTTTCTCCGATGCGGCTTTAAATTAGGAACATAAATCAAGATGCATATGGTGGCTGAACAGGCGGCGGTTGCGGGGTTCGCGGCCGGTCGTGTCCGGCTGGATCTTTGAGTTGGCTTATGGGCATGGAAACCGCTAGTATTCTGTTGGTGGCGATCGGGATTATTTTCATCCTGGCCGAGATTTTCATTCCGGGAGAGATTCTGGGGACGATCGGAGTTGTCTCGCTGGCCGCCGGAGTGGTGACCGGATTTTTCGTTTCACCCTTGTTCGGCCTGGTGCTTCTGGTGGTTTCGATCGTCGCGGGGATCACGGCGTTTTGGCTGTGGCTGAAGTATTTCCCGAAAACCCCGATCGGACGGCGGATTATTCTGCAGGCCGACGCATCGACCTGGCACGGCTTCGACCAGCGGCATGGCGAGCTGCTGGGCCGCACCGGGATTGCCCGCTCGTATTTGCGGCCGAGCGGGATTGCGCTGATCGACGGCAAGCGGGTGGATGTGGTGACCCGCGGCGAGATGGTCGATGCCGGCAGCGCGATCGAAGTGATCGAGGTGGCGGGCAATCGGGTGGTCGTGGCCGCCGCTTCGCCCAAAGGCGGCGGGGTGGCGGGCAGGGAAGCATGAAGGCATTAGGTAAAGATCAAGTTAAAGAAGTAAGGAAATAAAGAAAGGAAGTGGTGATGAACAGTCTGTTGTTTGCTTCGGGTGTCAGTGTCTGGTCGATTTTGGCCTTGTTCCTGATTATTGTCGCAATCGTTGTTTTGTCGGTGTTCTTCTATTTCATGAACGTGTGGATTCGGGCTTTGGCCTCGAAGGCGCATGTCAGCCTTTGGGTTCTGGTGGGGATGAAGTTGCGGCGGGTGCCGCCGACCTTGATTGTCGAGGCTTTGATTCGTCTGCGCAAGGCCGGGTTGGTGTCGATCGACACCGATTCCCTGGAGGCCCACTATATGGCCGGGGGCGATGTGCTGGCCGTGGTCAATGCCCTGATCGCCGCCGACAAGGCGGGGATTGTCCTGACTTTCGAGCGCGCGGCCGCGATCGACCTGGCCGGGCGCGACGTTTTCGACGCGGTTCGCACCAGTGTCAACCCGCGGGTGATCGACTGTCCGGATCCGACCAAGGGACGGAATACGGTGGACGCGGTGGCCAAGGACGGCATTCAGGTCAAGGCGAAGGCGCGGGTCACGGTTCGGGCCAACCTGGAGCGTCTGGTTGGCGGCGCCACCGAAGAGACGATTATCGCCCGGGTCGGCGAGGGCATTGTCACCACCATCGGTTCGGCCAATACCTACAAGGAAGTTCTGGAGAATCCGGATCAGATTTCGCGGCGGGTACTGGAGAAGGGGCTGGACAGCGGAACCGCCTTCGAGATTCTGTCGATCGACATTGCCGATGTCGATGTCGGCGACAATATCGGGGCGCGCTTGCAGGCCGACCAGGCGGAGGCCGACAAGCGGGTGGCTCAGGCCAAGGCCGAGGAGCGGCGGGCCGCGGCGGTGGCGACCGAGCAGGAAATGCGGGCGCGCGTGCAGGAAAAGCAGGCCGAGGTGGTAGCCGCGCAGGCGGAAGTTCCGAAGGCTCTTTCCGCCGCCCTGCGCGAGGGCAACCTGGGCGTGCTCGACTACTATCGTCTGGAGAACCTCAAGGCCGACACCGAGATGCGCAACAGCATCACCGGCGAGGAGGGGGTTGACGAAGGTCGGGAACCGAACAAGTAATTCAGCTTGATCCGAGCGAAAAACACGGGGGTGGCGTCCATGCAGTATGCCGACAGTGGCGATCTGGTCAATGTAGTGATTTTCATTGCTCTCGTTGTCATCAGCCTGGTGGTGCGGGCAATCAAGCTGGCTGGCGACAAGGTTCGGCAGACTCGTCGGAACCCCGAGCTGGGCGACGCCCCTTGGCCAGCCCCCGCCGATACAGAATGGGAGGAGTGGAACCCGGAGGCGGAGATCGCTGACGATGTTCCCTACCGGGCGCCGGCTGCCGAGTACAATCGTCCGCCGGTGGCGGCGGCGGAGGGGAAGAAGACGGTGTACCAGCGTCAAATGGAAGAGTCCGAAAGCCGTCGGCGGGCGGCGGCTGTCGATTTTTATCCGTCGTCGCCTCCGCCCGTGCCTCCGACGGACGCGTCGTCGGAGTGCAATGTTCCCAATTGGGATGTGGTGAGGTCGATGGAGGAGGCGATGGCCAGAACCTTTCCCAAGGCGCGACGGATGGCGCGCCAGGCGGCTTTTGGGGAGGATCGCAGGATTGTGCTTCGGGTGCGCGACCGCAAGGACTTGCGGCGGTCGGTCTTGCTCAAGGAAGTGCTGGGGCAGCCGCGAGCCTTCGACCTTTAGCCTGAATGATTCAGATTCAGGCTGGTCTGGATTCTCGACTATGTTTGCCGGTGAAGCCGGCAAACTGGTTGTCGCGGCACTCTATTCTGCGCTCATTGGCCAGGATTGCCGGTCGCCATCCCATACAAAGAACCGACCTCTTGCAGCGAGGTAATGCCCCGCGCCACTTTGTCGTAGGCGTCAGAGGTCAGGGAGGAGTCGCCGCGAGCCTCGATCAAATGACGCAGCACCTGCGTCTTCTTTCCCTCGGTCACGGCCGCGGCAAGCGCCTCGTCGACTTTCGTCACCTGAAAGACCCCGATTCGCCCCAGGTACCCATAGTTGCCGCACTTCGGACAGCCGACCGGTTCCGCGACCCGGCTCGGCGCCTCCACCCCGACCGCTTCGAACAGTTTCGCCTCACCTTGCCTGAGCTTGCGTTCGCGCTTGCAGTTAGGACATAGGCGCCGGACCAAATCCTGCGCCACCACCATGCGCAAGGCGTTGCCCAAGACATGACGGGGCACGGAATAGTAGTGCATCATGTCGATCGCAGTCGCCGTGTCGCGGGCGTGAATCGTACTCAAGACGAAACGTCCGGAAGAAGCCGCGTGAGCCACGGTCACGGCCGACCGGCTGTCCCGCGTCTCCCCGACCATGATGATGTCCGGATCCATGCGCAAGATCGCCGACAGTCCGCTGTGCATGCTCAGCCCCTGCCTGTCGTTGACCTGGATTTGGCGCAGGCAGGGCATGTTGTACTCCACCGGATCCTCGATCGAGATGCCGACGGAATTCTCCAGGTCGAGCAAAGACAGCAGCGAATACATGGTCATGGTCTTGCCGGCGCCAGTCGGGCCGCTGATCAGAACCAGGCCTTCCGGCTGGCTCATGGCACGGCGCACCTTGGCCAACTGCGCTTGACTGAACCCCAATTGATCGACCTCGACCATGGACCGCGGCGAATTAAGCACACGCAGATGGGCGGCCTCCGCCTCGGAAGTCGGAACCAGGGTGACCCGGAAATGGAAATCCGTCCCGTCCTCCCGCCTCCGCCACCTGATTCTGCTCTCCAACGGTTTGAGCACACGGTCGGTGCCGAATTTGGAGGCCACTTTTATCTGGTTCAGCAAATGCCGCCCCTCCTCCCGGCCGAGCCTTTGCTTGAGCTGCACCACCCCGTCGATTCGGAAGCAAACCCGCACCTGCTCGCCGACCGGGTCGACGTGAATGTCGGTGGCCCGGTCGACAACCGCCGCCTCGATCAGCTCCCGCAACTGTCCGGGCAAGGTTTCGTCATCCCGTAAAACAGCTTCCATCGTCAACTCTTTCGCCATCATCAAGTCTCCTGATTGTTTTTGACTAACTGAGAATTGCGAAATAGCGAATTATGCCAATCGCAGGTCGGGAATCTGTCCCGACCAGCCTCGCTTCGCAGGAGCCGGACAGATTCCGGCCCTGCGGAGAGCCGATTTCGCAATTCCCTAATTCTTGCCTGACAGTTCGCGCGCGAACTGCAACCTTTTTTGACGAATCGTCTTTTCAAAGTCGAAGCGACTTCCGACCATTTCCTCCGGCGAGGTATGCAGGGCGCGCCGCCGCTGAATATAGCGGCGCGCCGCCGCCGCCACCGCCAGCAAGTCGCGCCTGACCACGAAATCGTTGCTTTCCTCAAACTGCTCGCGGTCGAGCAGTCGCCGCAGGTTGTCTTCGTGAAGAGTCAGCACAAGCTTGCGGTACCGTCGGGTCAGGGCACGCGGCAGCAACTGGGCCTCGCGCAAGCTGGCAAAGTGCAGCGCGAGCTGCTCCACCACCTTGTCGCGCTGCGCCAGGCTGCCGAAATGGCGGCTGACCAAATCCAGTTGGGTAGTCAGGTAGCGAAAAAGCTGGCGGTCGCCAAGCGAATACAGCTTGATCGTGGCCAGCGGCTGACGGTCGGCCTTGATGTCCGCCATTATCGCGTGATGCACCATGCCGGTAGTTTCCCGCAGCAGATCCTCCCGCCAAAGCTTGAGTTCGGGGGCGGGGAAGCCCAGCAGGGCCAGGGCGAAAGCATAGGCGCCATCCGGCAGCGCCAGCCACAGGTCGGCGAACAGAACAACCGGGGCAAACAGGCTTTCAATCCGGAGCAACTCGCGAAAGATGGCGGGTCGACTCCAGTCGCCGCCGGTTCCTTCACCGGAATGACTGCCGCCCGATTCTGCATCCAGCCCGCGGCTGAAGCCGATAAAGGCGACGACCGCGTCGCCCAATTCCTGAATCGCCCGCTCCTGCCACTGCCGAACCGAACCGTCGACCGCGCCGCCGGTTTTCCCGCCAAGCAGAGAGAACTGCCGCAGCAAGGCCGAACGGCTTTGCCGCAACTTCGGCAGCCATTGTTTCAGCAGCAGACCGCGCAGTACCGCATCCGCCTCCTCCGCGACCGCCGGCCACTGCTGCCGCAAATCCTCGTTGCCGCACCATTCGAAAACCCAATTGACCGAGGCTTGGGGCAATCGGTCGCGCTTCCTCCACGAGTGCAGGAAGTCTCGCACCACATCCTGGTCGAGACGACCGCGCCTCTCTTCGAGAAACCGGTTCATCCACTCGAAAGTGCGAGCCGAATCAATTCGAAAGAGCACTTCGAAGATCGCCGGCAACACCGTCGGTGTCGTGTGATTGCGGCGCACTACCGCATCGACCGCCTGTCGCAAGCGGGCCGGAACCTCGGAGGCGGCCAGCAGATTGAACCATTCCAGAGCACTGAACGACTGCGGCAGCGCCAAGGCCACCGAATGCGGACTGTCCGCCGCCGCCAGCGGGGTTGGCGGCGTCGATGCGCCGGCCTCGCGCAACTGTTTCGAGGCATTCCGCAGACATTCGGAAAAGTCTTTCATCAGCTCCTTCTCGGAGCGTTTCCAGGGAGCCGCGAGAAAGCGTCCGAGCAATTCTTCGGCAAACTCGGACACCGCCGGAAAATCCGCTTCCGGCACTTGCCCGGCCAGTTCCAGCCAGGCCGGCCGCAGCGGTTCCGCCGCATATGGATTGAGCTGGCGCAAGGGCGCCAGGTCGGTCAACAGTCTGCGGGTTGAAGATGCAATCATTGCAGGTACGGCTGCTCCATCCTATTTTTCACGATTTTTTTGCGGGATGTTCAGTGGGCGTTAAACATATTTAATCACAGTCTCTTTGTCAATGGTTGTTGACAGACGGCAAGCAGCGTATATGTTAAACTCTTTTGCAAATCAACCGGTTCGCGACGTCGGTTGCCACCGCGTCGCCGCCTTTCGACTAGAGTACAGCGAAAAACTATTGCAGGCGACCATTGACTATGAGCAGTAAAACCTATCTACCGAAAGTTTCCGAAATTGAACGCAACTGGATCCTGGTCGATGCCGAGGATCAGATTCTCGGGCGGCTGGCGGTCAAAATCGCCGACATCCTGCGCGGCAAGAACAAGCCGACCTTTACCCCGCACCTGGATTGCGGCGACTTCGTAGTCGTGGTCAATGCCGAAAAAGTGCGCCTTACCGGCCGCAAGTCCGACGAGAAGATTTACCAGGACTATTCCGGCCACATGGGCGGTCTCAAAATCCGCACCGCCAAGGAAATCAGGGAGAAGAACCCCTGCCGACTGATCAGCGACGCGGTTCACGGCATGTTGCCCAAGGGCAGACTGGGCCGCCAGCAATTCAGCAAAATGAAGGTCTATGCCGGAACCGAGCATCCGCACGCGGCGCAAGCCCCGGAACCTTTGCAGTTATAGAAACAAGAATCGTCAATTGGTTTCAATCGGAGAACCCTAGATGGCCACCAAGACTAAAGAAGAACATCTCAGCGTCGGGCGACGCAAGCAAGCCACGGCCAGAGTTCGCCTGAGCCCGGGCAGCGGCAAGATCACGGTCAACAAGCATGAGTTTGCCGACTATTTTAAGGAGGAGGCGGTGCGCGGCTTCATTCTGCAGCCGCTGATGATTGTCGGCGCCACCGAATCGTTCGACGTAAGAACCACCATTCGCGGCGGCGGCCCGGTCGGCCAGGCGGGCGCCTTGCGCCACGGTATCGCGCGAGCCCTGGTCGAGGCCAATGACGAATATCGCTCGACCCTCAAGCAAAGCGGCATGCTGACCCGCGACGCACGGGTCAAGGAGCGCAAGAAATACGGGCAGCCCGGCGCCCGCAAGCGCTTCCAGTTCTCGAAACGCTAGGCGGCGTATCGCTCTCTGCCAAGCGGCAGAGACCGCAATCAGCCCGAGTCGACGACATTCGCTTCGGGCTTTTTTTGCAATGATTCGGGAATCAAGTTGAATTATGGGAGAAATCTCCACAACCGAACTTCAGGAACGCTACCTGCTCAACACCTACGCCCCGGAATTGACCCTGGTCAAGGGCTCCATGTCCTGGGTGCAGGACGACCGGGGCCGGGAGTATCTCGACTTCGCCAGCGGCATCAGCGTCTGCAACCTGGGTCATTGTCATCCGCGAGTGACCGAGGCGATTCAGCGCCAGGCGGCCCGCCTGGTTCATGTCTCGAACTTGTTCTACAATGAAAACCAGCCGCGACTGGCGCAAAAGATTGTCGAGCACGGCTTCGACGGCAAGGTCTTCTTCTGCAACAGTGGCGCCGAGGCCAATGAAGGATTGATCAAGTTCGCCCGCCGCTGGGGTCGGAAAACCGGTCGCCATCGAATCGTCTGCATGGAAGAATCGTTTCACGGCCGCACTCTGGCCGCCCTGGCCGCCACTGGCCGAGCCAAGTATCGCGAGGGCTTCCAGCCCGACACCCCCGGCTTCCGGCATGTCCCCTTCAATTCTGTCGAGGCGGTGGAAGGGGCGATCGACCACGAGACGGCGGCAGTGCTGCTGGAACCGATTCAGGGGGAGGGCGGGGTTGTCCCGGCTGATCCGGAATACCTGCGCCGATTGCGGCAGCTTTGCGCCGCCCGCAATATCCTTCTCCTGTTCGACGAAGTGCAGTGCGGCATGGGGCGTACCGGCGAAATCTTCGCCTTCCGCCACTATGGAGTGGAACCGGACGCGGTCGCCCTGGCCAAGGCGCTGGGCAACGGTTTTCCGATCGGGGCCTTTATGGTGCGTCGAGAGCTGGCCGACACCTTTGTCCCGGGCACTCATGCCACCACCTTTGGCGGCAGTCCCCTGGCCTGCGCCGCCGGACTGGCCGTGTTTGCCGCCATCGAACAGGAAAACCTGCTTGACAACTGTCGGGCCATGGCCGGGCTGCTCTGGGGCAAACTAGAGCAACTGCGGGATAAGCATTCGATCATCAAGGAGATTCGAGGGGTTGGCCTGATGATCGGACTGGTTCTGCAAGCGCCGGTCAAACCGATAATTCAGGCGGCGGCGGAAGCCGGTCTGCTGGTTCTGCCGGCCGGTGAAAATGTCCTGCGGCTGCTGCCGCCCCTGACCATCGACAATCGGGAGGTGGAAATCGCGATCGAACGGCTCGACCAGGCATTTGAAACGGCATAGCCCGGCAAATCCCCGCCAAGGCATGTCCCCAAAAAAATCCCGGCGGCATGACTGCCGCCGGGATAATTGTTTCCCCTGCTTTTTTCTTTCCCTTTTCGCCGGTTCCCCACGTCTCAAACCTTCTGTTCCTCGCTCATGAAGACTAAAATAGAAGGTTTGTTTCGGAATCATATAGGGGAATCCCCTATTTTTGCGGATATCGAGGCAATCGACGGCAAACTTGACTGGTGAATTATCCTGAGCCACCTCATGCCGACGGGGGTTGCGATACCAGTTCCTCGATCCGGGTCGCAGTCTCGGAGCCGATCCCGGGAACCTCTTGCAGGGATTGCCGGTCGGCCGCAATCACCGCCCGGATCGAGCCGAAGTGCTCGAGCAGTTGCCGGGCCTTGTGCCGTCCGATTCCGGGCAGGGTCTGCAGCAGACGCAGGGTTTGCAGGTGCGGTCGTTTCGGGCGGCGTCCGCAGTTTCCCGAGGTCGCATGGTCGAGGCGCTGTCTCTGTCGGGTCAGGACGAGGAGAAGCCTGGCGCTGCCGGCCGGATCTTCCGAGTAGAGAATGGGCAGGCGGAAACTTTGCGCCAAAGTGGCCAGGGCGCCGCGAATCGCGGCATCGCCGATTTCGCTGGCGCGGTTCTGCCATTTGCCCTCGACCAGGAGGATCGGAGCGTCGACCGTGATGGCCAGCCGGTAGGTTTGCCGAAACAGCCTTCCGTCGATCAGGGAACGGCAGAAGTCGTCGACGGTCTTGCGTTCGACTACCGTGTCGGGGCCGATTTGGTAGTCGCCGACGGTCAGCCGTCCAACCACGATTTCACACTCTGGCTGATTCTCCCTGAGCAGTTCGACGATTCCCGAGGCTGCTTCCCGGTCGTCGGCAATGATCGTGGGCATGATTAACCTACCACCTTCAATATTCACTTTGGTTAAGATTAAAAATGAAAGGACACCCAAAATCAACCGTCAATCTATTGTTTCCGCTGCGAAATTCAATCCCCTGCCCGATCTCGATTGTAGTGCGATAGTCATAGTCGCAGAAACAACAAGGTGAATTCGGGTCAGGATTTTTCTGGAGGTCGGCGGGATTGGCGGCGCAACAGGCTGCGCAGGCGGGCGAAAGGCATCCGGGTCGCCACCGCGTGGCGGGGACACGACTCGGCGCAGCACATGCAGACAATGCAGCGTGCCGGATCGATTCGCAGATTCCCGTGCCGGTCGGGTTTGATCGCCTGGCGGCTGCAGATTTTCTGGCAAATCCCGCAGCGAATGCACAGGGCATGGTCGATTATCGGCTGGCATTTGATCAGGCGGGTGGCGATTTTAAAGACCGGCTCCGGAATGCGCATCAGCAGTCTGCCGACCGATGGGCGCAGCCGGATTCCGGTCAGTTCTTCCGGGCGCACGCCCAGAATGTCGATGCGGGCGTGGTCGATGATTCCGCAACCACGGCGCGCCGTTTCGGCCAGCAGCGGAATTTGCTGTGGTTGCAGGCCGAGAAAGCCGGCGCATACGGCATCGACCGCCACGGCGTCGGGACTTGCCAGGAGCAGCCCCACTGGTTTGGGACGGCCGTTGGCCGGGCCGTCGCCCTCCATGGCTATGACCGCGTCGACAATCGTCAGGTCGGGCTTGAATTCGGCAAAGACTTCGGCCAAAAACCGGCTCATGGCCCGGGGCGATGGATGGGTTGCGTGATAGGCCGACTTGGCGCTGCCGGCGATCATGCCGTACATGTTCTTGACCGCGCAGGTGAGCAGGGTCAGGGCGTGGGTCTTGAGCTTGGGCAGAGAGATGACTTTGTCGACCTGGTCGAGCCAGACGGGCACCGGCGCCTGACTGGCGCCGAGGGGGCGAGTGGCCACCGCCCGATTGAATGACTTGAATTCTACCGGCAATCCGGCCAAGGCCGCGGTCATGCCGGTGCGCTGCCAGAGTTCCCGGTCGTCATGGTCGCCCGCGCAACTGTCGCCGAGCCAGACCATGCCGGCACCGGCTTGCAGACAGACCCGGGCGACTGCCGCAACCAGGCTCGGGTGGGTGGTGACCGCCTGTTCCGGGGGACGCGGACTGAGCAGGTTGGGCTTCAGCAGAACCGTGTCTCCGGGTGCGATGAAGCGGTCCATTCCGCCCAAGTCGCGCAGGATGTCGGCCAAGGCCGCCTCCACGGATTGGCTCCGGTAGTCGGGGCAACGGTGAATGGCCACGCTGGCGCGTCGGTTCATTTTGCGAACTCGGCAAAGGTCGGCAGCATCTTTCGGTAGACCGCGACATGTTCGGGAATCGGCTCGACGGTTTGGCCGGAAGCCGGCTTGCAGAAGGTGGCGGCGAGACCGCGCCAGTTGTCGACTCCCATTCCCTGGGCGGCCCGCAAGGCTGCTCCCAGGCCGGCCGAGTTGCCGGTTTCCAGCCGTTCGACGCGGGTGCCGAAGACATCCGCGAGAACCTGGCAGACTTCGGTGCTTTTGGCGGCGCCGCCGGTAACCCGCAGTTCCCCCGGTTCCGTTTCGATCCAGGAGGAATGCAGTCGCAGGCGGAGAGCTTGCGCCTCGACCACGGCACGCACCCGGGCCGGGGTGTCGTTGCCCGCCTCGAACTCCGGAGTGCCGCGATAGACGGAGCTGGCCCGGAACACCAGCGGGGTTATTTCCGGCACGAAATAGGGCAGCATCAGGTTGCCGTGGTTGCCGGCCGGAGTGTCGCGCAGGCATTGGTCGAACTGGCGCCAGTCGATCCTGGCCTGATCCCGCACCGCCTCCTGGGCCAGCGCCCCGTTTTTGAAGCAGATCAGGCTCATGAAACCGCCGGCCGGGTTGCCGAAGACGTGGCCGTAGCCGTCCGGATCCACGGTTGGCGTATGCATGGCCGCGAAATAGGTGTGGCTGGTTCCCAGGGAGATCACGGCCACGCCTGGTCGCCAGCCGCCGACTCCGATCAGGCTGTTCGGATTGTCGCCGGACCAGGCCAGCAGTTCGGTTTCTGGAGAAAATCCGAACTTGTCGACGAAGTAGGCGGCGATTTTGCCGACCCGCGTGCTGCTCGGGCGCAGGGGCGGCAACTTGTCGGCCAGCCCCGGCGCCGTCGCCTCGATCATCTGGCGATCCCAGTTTTCCCGTTCCAGATTCATCAGGTTCATGCCGGCGCCGTCGCCATAGTCGATGGGGATGCTTCGGCCGGCCAGCAGCGAGCCCATGAAGGAGCTGACCAGGTGGATGATGCCGGTGGCTTCGTACATTTCAGGGTGGTTCTTGTGGAACTTCCTGATCTGGGGGCCGGAAAAGCGCTCGATTGCCGGCGACCCCGTGGTTTGCTGAACGTATTCGACTCCGCCCGCCGCGCGGGTGATTTCGGCGCATTCGACCGAAGTCGAGCTGTCCATCCAGATCGGGGCGGTCGGTCGGGCGAGCATCTGGCGCACCTGTTCGACCAGGAGCCGGTCGGAGTGCCAGCCGTCGAGTTCGCGAAACGAGTCCAAAAGGTAGACCGTGCCGTGTTGCTGGCCGCTGCCGCTGATCGCGGCGATGCGCTCGGGCGCGATTCCGCTGGGGCGCAGTTGAGAGAAGAGTTTTTCCAGGGCGGCCACCCAAAGCAGAGGGTCGGAGTGTTTGACCAGGGGATCGGAATTTTCGAGAACCCCGCTGGCGCATTTGTATTCGGGCAATTCATTGAAGTCGACCGACAGATCGCCGACTATCCGGCTCTGTTCCGGATCAACGACTACCGCGCTCAGGCTTTGTGTGCTGGCATCGAGCCCCATATACCAATTCATAAACTATGTTCCTTTGTTTTGCTCTATTCGCTTTCTTCGGCATTGGCCGTCGGCGGTTTTTCCAGGCGCACTACGGCGAACAGTTCGGGCTGCCTGCCGCGTCCGGAAAGCTGCATGGTTTTCCGATTGCGCTCGATCTCGGTACCCGGATCGAAGTCGTGGATTGCCACATCCATATATAGAGGGTTGGGAATACTATGTTCCGGAAAGACTTGCCTGGGTATCGCAAACTCGACTGCGTATCCGCTTTCCGTGGCCGCGACCACTCCCCGGATTGTTTCCGCTTCCGGCGATGCTCCCGGGCGGGAAATATGGAGGTCGCCGTTCGGTTCGGCGCAGAGTGCAAGCAGGGCGACTGACTCCTTGTCCGAACTTGGCCTGGCGGGCGGCTCCAGTGCAACATATACGCAGGCCTTCTCGTATCCCGGGAGGTTGTCGGGATTGCCGAGGAAATCGTCAACCACCCGAACCGCGACATAAAGATTGTCGCGGTCATGGGCGAAGTGGACGACTCCCGAAAAATCGGCCGGGCCGCGCCAGGCCGGCCGGCCGCTGACCACCTGGGTTTCGTGGTTGATTTGCAGGCCGGGATGCTCCCAGTCCGCGAGGTTGCCGTCGATGACGAGCGGGGTTTCCCTGAAGTGGGCGGTCGCGCCAATCCGGCACCAGGGTTCGGCTTGCAGTTCGATCGAGCGGGGAAAGTCGCCGGGACCGGGAATTTGCGTGTGCAGCAGGAAGCGCGGCCTTTGGAATTTCCATGGGGTGTTGGCATTCGAATGCAGGCGAAAAATCTGCGTGAAGGTCTGATCCGGCTGCAGGGTGAATCCGACGACATGCGGGTCGGCTCTGACTTCCCCGTTGGCGGCCTGCCAGCGCGCGGAAAATTCCAGTGTGTGTTCAGTCGGATTGTGCAGGGTCACGGTTGTGACCGGCGCGAAATCGTCGATTGGGGTGGCCGTCAAACGCGCCTTAAGCACTTCCGGCACGATCTGGTCGTCGCGAAAGAATTCGTTCCGGTCGAGAATGCCGGCCAGAGTCACGGCTCTGAAGACGGGACGATTGTCCGCGTCGTAGCCACCCCAGAGAAAGCCGTTGAAGCGGCCGGTCGCCAGGTCGGGCCGGGCTTGGCGCGACTGGTCGATGGCGGGCAGCGAATAGACTTCGATGCCGTCCTGCCGTCGCCACCAGGAGAAGCGTTCCGCGTCGGCGCTGACTACAGCCGTCCGGTTCTCGGGCAGGAATGATTGCAGGCGGTGCCAGAAGTCGAAGGATGCCGCGGTTTGCGACTCGGGCGGCTGGCGGTTGGCAAATACGATCAGCGAACCATCCGGATAGTCGCGCCTATGCTCCTGCAGGGTTTTGATGGTTGTTCCGAGTTCCGTTTCGGGCGCCGTCGCGAGCTGCGCAAAATCAATGAACAGCCAGGCTTCCCCGGCTTCCCACACTTCGAGATGCAGGGCTTCCTTGAACTCGTGAAGTATGAGGTGCGGCAATGGCGGCGACAAATTTTCCGTCATCGCCGTCAACTGCTCGCGCAGTTCGGTCGGGATGGGACGGCCGGAGGCGGACAGCGCCAGAATTGCCTCCGGGCGCAAGCCGACAATCCGTTCGCCGGCCCGGTTCAGCAAGGTCTGGCTGGCCGAGTTTGGATTGTCGACGGAAAAAACGGCCAGAGTGGCGGCCGCCGGAGTTTCTCCGAGCGCCTGGATGTCCTCCTGTTCGGGCAGTGGCGCGGTCGCTTCGAGTGGTTCTGGATCGAGGTCGAAAGAGGCGGAGACCAATGGGGCGGGAGGCTCTTCTCCGGGCTCGCCTGCCCCGACGGGGGAGGGTGGCGAAAGCCGACTGACGCAGCCGATGCCGGTCAGGGCTGAAAGCAGCAGCCCGGCTGCCAGGGCG
>SLSR01000029.1 GCA_007130365.1 Lentisphaeria bacterium | reverse complement strand
TTCATGACTTTATCGAATCCAGATAAAATTTCACTGTTATTCTATATAGACCGTTGAAACATTTTTTTAAAATAAATCTCTGTTTCCAGATATGCTACCTGCCTTCCCGCCAATCCTGACATTTCTCAAAGTCGGGTCAAGTCTATCATCGAACAAGCGTAATCATAGCAAGGGCGGCGGTTAAGAGCGCCCATAAGGCCGACCACCGGGCGAGATTACCCGGATATGCCGGAAGAATCGCCCATACGATAGCGGCGACAAGTATGGTGGACGATTTGTTGCGTTTATCTCGTAATCCGTGGTCGCGTGAGCGACGTTGCCGCAACGCGACTCACGTCGTCGCCCGTAATCTTCAACCGGTTCAAACCTGGTGTTTCACATAAGCCCCGCCCTCGGCGCCAAGCGGGCCGAATACCCCCGGGAGAGAAACTTTTGTGATCACACAAGACCCGTGGAGCGCCCGCATCCTCGCGGGCACTCTTGATGGCCGCGAGGAGCGTGAAGGGATAGGAAGTTGCTTTCCCGGAAAAACGGTGGCAAGATAGTCCGACCTGTTGGAGATGTCAAGCGGGAGGGTGATTTTTGTGGGATTTGGCCGTCCGTGCCGTCCCGGCGGTGCTAACCGGCCACCCGCGCCGGAAGGGCACGGACAAACCCCTCATGGATACTTCAGAAAGAGGGTGAAACCGCCGGATAGAGCCGTGTGGATGCGTTGGCGCTCAGTGGGAATCAAAGCGCCATCTTGAATTGCCATTCCGCTTCGCTCCATTGCTGCCTTGAAGGCAGCCCGTCTCGGCTTCGCCTCGGCTCATCGATATCCACATATTCCAGATCCAACGGCGGCTGGATCGGCTGAGCAGCGGCCTGCGGCGGAGCGCGGGTGGCGGGGCGCTCCCAAAGACCGCAGTGCTTTCCGCCCCGGCGGACCAGCCGAGGCTGGCAAGCTCTTCTCGATGACATCGCCCTGGTTCCGTTTCTCGATGAACGACACGATGGCCATCGTCCCTCCGCATTTCGGACACAGCAGGGGATCAACTTCCCACACGCGTTTGACAAGAGATGCCCACCGCATACGGCACAGTTTTCGGTACGGCGTGTCCTCGTTGCCGATGTCCATAGCCGCGACGTCCGGCTTTGCGGACTCCGCACGTTTCGTGCGCTGCCCGCGCATCTTATTCGAGTACCAGCCATAATATCTGACCATCTGCATACCGGGGTCGGGAATGTGCTGGGTTATCTCGGCCAGGAAGTCGAGCGGGTCAAACACCTCAAAATTCCGGGAGACGCCGCGCAGCAGCTTGCCGTTGCCGAGCATGGGGAACGGCTGGCAATCCGCTTTTTCGGCGCGATAGACGACCTTTCCGCCTGCCTGTGCGTGGCCGCACGCAGACAGGTCATCGCTGACAGAGACCATCCGGTCGAGACTGAACGGACAGCGGACCATATAGGCCGCGACACGTTCGAGTCCTGCGGTATCGCCGGCATCGTGAAGACAAACTGCCTGTGAGGAACCCGTGCACAGATGTTTTCGGCGATGTTGATGGATGTGACCAGTGTGCGCTTTCCGCAGGCCACGCCGTAGGCTTTGCGAAGGCGGGTGGTGGCAGGACGGACAGACGCACCGCTGTTTACAGGAGAAGGCCACGAAGAACTCGTGTCGGCAGTCCGGACACCGAACACGGGCAAACCCTTCGCGCGGATCGCCACACTTCAGATAGTCCAGAACTGCCCCGCGAATGACCGGCCGCCAGAACCCATACCTGCCTTGGAAACGGTCGGGACAAACCTGCTCGAACTCCTCATAGCCCGACTTTCACAGAGAAATTTAAATTTAACTGAAATTAACGCTTGCAAATAATAGCAATAAAAATATTATCTTGCCGAAAAACAATAACTTGTGATTTGGACGCTTTTGGTTTTCCGGCTTGTAGTGACTATGAGGTTTGGAAGAGAGCTTTACTTCTTCGAAAACGGTGCTTTCTTTATCGTATCATGTTCATACGCAAAGCAAAAAACAAATACGGCGAAGTCACCAAGCTGGTTGAATCCTACCGGAACAGCGAAGGTCGGCCGAGGCAGCGGCTTGTGGCTTCACTTGGTTGTCTCAAAATCCCTAGGCAGTCCTGGCGCGATGTCGGAAAAGCCGTGGAGGAAAGGCTTTACGAAACAAACCAGCCTCTTCTTCTGCCGCCCGACCGGCCTCCCGAAGTCCGGGAGTGGATCGACTATATAGTCGGACGCATCGAGCGGGAGGGCAGGTGGCGGCCGATCAGGAACAAGCTTTCCGGCGGTGCATGCGAAGATTCCGGGACTTCCGGGAAGAAGAAGGCCGGCGGGACTCTTGACGGTGTTCTGATTGACGAACTTTCACACATGCACAGCACCACGCTCGGGCCTCTTCTGCTGGGACTTCACGCCTGGAAGGCGTTGAAAATGCCTGAACTTCTGCGGCAGCTCGGGTTGAACCAGGCACAACGGGATGCGGCGGCCGCTCTGGTGATCAACAGGATCGAGGATCCGGTGTCCGAGCACGCGCTTCCCGCCTGGCTTTCCCGCAGCTCGTTCCCCGATCTTCTGGGAGAGGACATTGTCGCCGGCGGGGACGACCGCTTCTATCGTGTCGGCGACGCCCTGCTCAGGCTGCAGGATAGGATTGAAGCCCACATAAGAGACAGACAGGCGGACATTTTCGGCCTTGACCGGACCATCCTCCTGTATGATCTGACCAACACGCATTTTGAAGGGGTATGCGCTTCCAATCCGAAGGGCAAGCGCGGGAAGAACAAGCAGAAGCGGAACGACTGCCCCCAGGTGGTAGTGGGAATGGTGTTCGACCAAAGCGGCTTCGAGTTGGCTCACCGCACTTTCCAGGGCAATATGAACGACTCGAAAAGTCTCGTCGAAATGATAGACGAGCTGAACCGGGTCACTGACGCCGCCGGCCTGCATGATTTGTCGCGCAAACCTCTTCTGGTCATGGATTCCGGAGTGGCCACAAAGGCGAACCGCAGGTTCCTGAGAAGACACGGCTACAGCTATCTGGTCAACGATTCGCGCCCGTCGCGGAAGAAGTGGGTCGACCATTTCAGCCGGGCAGGATTCGAGGCCATACCCGGGCGGGACGGCGACCGGCAGGTTCTTGTGCGTCTCGAGGATGTGGAGACGGAGGAGAAGTTTCCCGGCGGCGAAACCGAGATTGTGAGCGAGCGTCTAATTCTATGCCGCAGCCAGGGGCGATGCGACAAGGAGCGCGCCATTCGCAGCAAGGCCGAACAGCGACTGCTGGACGATCTCGGGAAACTGTCCTCGTCGGTTCGAAACGGCAACTTGAAAGCCCATGACAAGATACAGCGCAAAATCGGCCGGATTCGCCAGAAGCATCCGAGAGCGGGCCGCTACTACGACATCGAATTTGAACAGCCGAAAGACAAAGCCCAATGCGGGATCGCACGGTGGAAACGCAAGGACCATCAATGGGAAACAGACGAGAAAATGCTGGGCTGCTATGTGTTGCGCACCGACCGCAAGGATATGGCAAAGGAGGAGCTTTGGAATCTGTACATGACGCTGACCAGAGCCGAAGAGGGATTCAAGGTTCTCAAGTCGGATCTGGGAATGCGTCCGAACTATCACCAGCTTGAAGAGCGCGTTGACACCCATATATTCGTGACTGTGCTGGCATTCCAGCTTCTCTGCTATATCAGAAAGATGCTCGAATCCATCGGGGACAACAGGCAATGGGACACAATAAGACAGATTCTCAGAACCCATTGCTATGCCACGATCATTCTGCCGACAAGCAACGGCTCGGCCCGACACATCCGAAAACCGGGAATACCCGAGGCATGCCAGCATAAAATATATGATCTGTTCAATATCAACCCAGGGAAACTGCCGATCAGAAAAATAACAGTCGAAACAAAAAAACCGTGGAAAATGTAGTGACTATCGGATTCCGGTCGTTGCGCTGTAACTATTTACGCAACAAAGTGCGAAACTTGGGCTAGTAGACAACCTCGATACTCGAGGGCAACGACAACAACTCCGGCTCTCGGCTCGGCGCGAACTGCCAGCGCACGGTTCGCTCGTCGATTTTCTCGCCGTCGGTCTCGATGATCGGGCTCGGAGTTCGAACCACCAATTCCATACGCAGGTCGCGGAGCAGCTCGCTCAACATCGCCAATTCGTCCTCCGACAACCCATCCTGCCCGACCGGCACGGGAAACTCGGCCCGCAGCCTGCGCCGGAGACCGCCCTCATCCGACTCCAATGGTTCCGTCTCGAAAGTGAAATCGCCAAGCTTGCCGCTGCGCAAGGCCCGGGCGAAATCCGCAGCCTCGAACTCAATGTCCACCTGTCGGCTCGCCGTCGCCCGGTGCTCGCTCACCCGATAGGAAATCAGTTCGAGACCGTCCCGGTTGAAATAGTGTCGGGCCAGGGCTTCGTTGAACAGCCAGAGCCTTTCCCGCGGCGCGGCCGGCGGCCGTCCGGTCTGCCACTCCTGCAGTATATCGTGGCCGTCGCGCATCGTCTCGAACCATTCGGCGGGCACCGAATAGCGCAGGCGCAGCCGCGCCGAGCCATCCTCGCGCAAACTGATTTCCTGCTGCAATTCCAGACAGCCGGTCAAACCCGACAGCGCCAGCAAAGCAGACAGGGCGCACCCCACAAGCGCCCGCAACCGCGCCCGACCAGGGGGAGAATGGCCGGAGCGCCCGATCGGCGATGAGGGCAAGACAGAGTTCATAAGATCAATTCCTC
>SLSR01000234.1 GCA_007130365.1 Lentisphaeria bacterium | reverse complement strand
GCCCTGCAAGAAGGAAGACCGTTCGCCAGTCAACGGCCTTGTAGGCATCATCCATCGGCATGACCTTCAGAAGAATCATGCCGAGTGCGCCGCTGAACAATGCGACCGAAAGGTGCGCGCCGGACAGTGCCAGCACAACAGCGACCGCAGCACACAACACGGCGCGCAGCGGTTTTCGGGCGGGTGCTCCTCCCGGTGGGTCAACCGGTGTGAGCAGCGCGAATTTCCGACGGTCTCCCATCGCGAGCAGGTTCTCTGTGGGCCCGTAAGCAACGATGACATCGCCCACGCCGAGGGGAATGTCGGAGAAATCGCTGCGATGTTGTTGTTTGCCGCTGAGGAGGATGATCGGCTCAACCCCATGCGTGTTGCGCAGGGCAAGTTGGCGTATCGTCTTTCCGGCGATGGGCGAGCGCGGCGGAATCACAAGCTCCGCGAAACACGCCGATTCCGAGCCCTCTTGATCCACACGGGGCGGCGATGTCGCGCTAAGTGCGTAGTCATCGACAAAACGCTTGAAGTCATCTTCGCCTCCCAGAAGCCGGAGTTCTTGTCCCTCGGAAAAGCGTGTGAATCGCCAGGGCGCATGGACAACTTCGCGATCCTGTGTGAGCGAGAGGACGTGCAGCCTGTATGTGTTCCAGAGCCCCGCTTCTTCACGGGACATTCCGGCAAGGCGGCTTCCCGCCGGGATGACGCAACGCCGCATGGTATCGGGGAGTTGCCATGTTTCGATCATCTCATGTTGCGGCGATTCGGGTGTGTCGCCTGCCTGCGCGGTCTGCTGACTGGGCAGCGCGACCTTGCCCAGAGTCAGGAAATAGATGATTCCTCCGGCAACCAAAGCCAAGCCGATCGGGGTCACGCTGAACAAGCCATACGGCGCCTGACCAGCTTGACCCAACAGATCGTTGAGAATAATCAACGGGCCGGAACCGACCAGGGTCAGGGTGCCGCCCAGAATGGCAACAAAGCCCATCGGCATCAGCAGCCGCGCCGCCGGAATGCTGGTCTTTTTCGAGACACGCAGAAGGGCGGGCAGCAGCAGGGCGGCTGCGCCGATATTCTGCATGAGAGCGGAGATGACTGCTGCCGCGGCCGAGAACATCGCGACAATCTTGCGTTCGCTGGTTCCCGCTACCCGCAGAACGGGGCGGGTGATGTGCCCGACGACCCCGGAGCGATCCAGGCCATGACTCACGATCATCACCGCAATCACGGCGACAACGGCATTGCTGGCCAAACCGGAGAAAGCCTCTGCCGGCTGGATCAATCCCAGCCACGGCAATGCCACCATGATGGTGATGGCAATCACATCAACGCGCAGAGCCTCGGTCACGAACAGCAGAATCGTGACCCCGAGCACGGCGAGAACCAGTGCGATATCCGGCGTCATGGCTTGGGTGGTGGCAACTTGAAGTATCGGCATCACTACAGCCCCATCTTTTCCAAGACAAGCAAGACCAGTACGATGCTCGCCGCCACGGGAAGAACGACCGCCCAGGGATTGCGAACGGGAAGGCCATCAATCATAGTGTTCAGAGCCACCTCCTCATCCTTTCTGCATCGAAAAACCGATGTTCTCGCAGGTTTCCATCGCTCCTAGACTATCCTCAACCTGTTCGTAGCCATGCCGTTTCAGGACGGATCAGATAGCGCACAGCCGTCGGTATACTGATAAACCGACAGGAAATTTCTTTCGGCCAATCCCAAAAGATAGCACGGGTCTTTTGGACTGCAAGGAATATCGGATGATTTATCGCTTGCGTGATTTTTTCAGCCAATTGGTGGCTCTGCTGACAAAGTTTTCCCCCGCGTTTACCCTCGAAACGAAAACGCGGTACCGGCACACCCACAGCGAGCGGCATTCCCATTTCGCGAATCTGCTTTTCAAGATGTTCTGAGTTTACTGCGAATCGTCCGTCGCCAGACGACGCTCTTCAATCCAGCAGGCCAAGATCGGCACGGTAAACCAGGTGACGATGGCCAGGGTCATGCCGCCGACGATCGGCAGCGCCATTGGCAGGAGGATATCGGCACCGCGCCCGGTCGAGGTCAGAACCGGCAGCAGGGCGAGCAGGGTGGTGGCGGAAGTCATGAGGCAGGGGCGGATTCGGCGCAGACCGGCGGCGATCACGCAGTCTCGGATATCCTGGCGGGTCTGGGGTCGATCTGCTTCAAAGCGCTGCCCGATATAAGTGGTCATAACCACGCCGTCGTCCACGGCAATGCCGAACAGGGCGAGGAAGCCAACCCAGACAGCCACGCTCAAGTTAATGGCCTGCAGCTGAAAGAGTTCTCGCATGTTGACACCGAACACCGAGAAATCGAGGAACCAATCCTGGCCATAGAGATGGAGCATGACAAAGCCGCCGCTCCAGGCCACGGCGATACCACTGAAGACGGCCATCGTGACCATCACGCTTTTAAATTGGAAATAGAGTATAATGAAGATGATTCCGAGGGCGACCGGCAGCACCACGCGGAGGGTGGCCATGGCTCGCAGTTGATGTTCATAAGTGCCGGCGAAATGCCAGCTGACGCCGGGCGGCACCACCAGTTCACCGTGCTCCACGAGGCTGTTGATAAATGCCTGGGCTCCTTCCACCACATCGACTTCCGCCATTCCGGGCTGGCCGGCGAAAGTAATGTAGGCGGTAAGGAAAGTGTCCTCGCTGCGGATCATCTGGGGTCCTCGATTATATTCCACGGCGGCCACTTTGCCGAGAGGAACCTGATTTCCCTGAGCGGTGGCGACAAAGATGTTCTCCATGGCTTCTGGGGTGTCGCGCAGTTCTCTGGGATAGCGGACCCGTACCGGATATCGCTCTCGCCCTTCGATAGTGGTGGTGACCGGGGCGCCGCCAATGGCGGTGGCGATGGTGCGCTGGACATCGACAATGTTCAGTCCGTATCGGGCAACGGCATCGCGGTCGATATTGATTTCCAGGTATGGTTTGCCGACCACGCGGTCGGCATTGACGGTTTGTCCTCTTACCGTTGGGGCTTGCCGCAAGTGACCTTCCAGAGCCACCGCCATTTGGTCCAGAGTTTCCAGATCCGGCGCCCGCAGCTTGATGCCGATCGGGGCTCGCATGCCGGTTTGCAGCATGACCAGTCTGGTTTCGATCGGTTGCAGTCTCGGCGCCGAGGTGGTGCCTGGTATGGCTGCAGCCCGGACCAGTTCATCCCAGATATCCTCCGGGCGGCGAATATGACCGCGCCATTGGCGATAGGGGCGGCCGCGCGGATCTCTGATCAGCTCACCATGTTGATCCCGGACAAACTCATTGGCATTCTGGTCAAAGCGGTAATTGATGCGGCGACCGGCATCGTCCAGCTTGTATTCCGGCTTGTAGTGGATCACGGACTCGATCATTGACACAGGTGCCGGATCGAGGGCGCTTTCCGCCCGCCCCAGCTTGCCGACCACCAGGTCGACCTCCGGCACCGAAGCCATGGCCAGGTCCTGGTATTGCATGACATCCAGCACTTCGCCGATGGAAGCGTGGGGCATGGTGGTGGGCATCCAGAGAAAGGCGCCTTCGTCCAGTGCCGGCATGAATTCCCGTCCCAGTCCCGGAAGCTCGTGAGTGGCCCACACCCAGAAGCGGGAAAGTCGAATCCGCTGGCCGTTGATTCCGGCCTGATCGGCGACGGTCGGGATAAACCCAAAAACCCTGTCAAACCCCAGCCATACACTGGCGCCCAGCAGGAGAATAACGACCGGCAGCGAAAGGAACAACTTTTTATGAGCCAGTCCCCAGCCGAGGATATGTCGATAGGCACGGATCAGGAGGAAGAAAGCCGTGAGCAGACCGCCAATCAGGATAGCGACAAAAACGAGGTTGCGGGCATTGCCCAGTTCCGGACCGAGCGGCTCCCAAATCCAGGCGAGCAGCAAGAGCGCCGCGAGCAGCGCCAGCAGGCTGGGCAGGCGCGGCCCGAGCGGTCGCAGTCGGCTCATGTTTCTCTTCCAGGCTTCCGGGATTCCGAGTCCGTAATGGTCAAGCAACTTCCGGAGCTGGTCTCCCAGGAACAATCGGTAGAGGACGACCAGCAGGAGAGCCAGCGAAGCCACCCAGGCCAGCAGCCAGCCTTGGCGGAGAGCCACGGTGCCGACCAGGATAGCGGCCAGGCCCAGGCCAAAGTTGAACGAGCGCTGTCTTTGTCCGCTCGTTTTTTGCTTGCGCCGCCAGGCGACCAGAACCAGGACAAAGGTTGGCAGCACCGAGAGTGCGATCAGCACCGAGGCGATCAGGACAAAGGTCTTGGTATAGGCCAGCGGAATAAACATTTTCCCTTCCGCGCCAGTCATGGTGAAGACCGGCAGGAAGCTGATCACGGTAGTGGCAATAGCGGTAAGGACAGCCGACGCCACCTCGCTGGCGCCGCGATAAACCACCTCAAGCCGCGATTCCTGAGGGCTGGCTTCGCGCAAGTGTTTCAGGATGTTTTCCGTAACAATAATTCCCATGTCGACGATCGTACCAATGGCTATGGCAATTCCGGCCAGCGACACCAGATTGCTGTCGACGCCAGCCAGTTTCATCATGATAAAGCAGAGCAGCACCGACAGTGGCAGCATGCCGCTGATGATCAAGGCGATGCGCAGGTGCATGATCATGATAATCACGACAATGACCGTGACAATGATCTGCTGGATCAAGGCGTCGCTCAGGGTGGAGAGGGTTTCATAGATCAGTCCGGTGCGGTCGTAGAACGAGACAATATCCAGTTGGCTGATAGTCACCCCGGCCGGCCACAGCTCTTCCGGGTGGGCGCGCAGCCACTCCAGCCAGGCATTCTGGTTCAGCTCATCCTCGTTGAAAGCCGCAAACCCCTGTTCATCGGCGAAATCGCGCAAGGTGGCGAGATCGGCTTTTTGCCAGTCCACCACAGCCCGCTCCGGCAGTCCCGGGCGGATTTCCTCAATTTTATCCTTGACATTGTGAATCGCCTGCAAGGGATTGAAATTTTCGCGGACCACAACCACGCCGCCGACCGCTTCCGCCCCCGTCATCGTCAAAGCGCCGCGGCGCTGGGCTGGTCCCAGAGCAACCGTCGCCACATCGCCCACCAGGATCGGCACCCCGTCTGTCCGCACCTGGACAACGGCCTTTTCAATATCCTCCAACTGCTTGATGAAGCCAAGTCCTCGGACCAGGTATTCAACCCGGTTTATTTCAGTTACTCTGGCGCCGATATCCAGGTTGCTTTTCTCCACGGCCCGGACAATCTGGGCCAAGGTCACGCCTTGGATCCGCATGGCGTCCGGATCGACATCCACCTGGTATTCCTTGACAAAGCCGCCGATCGAGGCCACCTCGCTGATCCCCTCCGCCGACAGCAATCCGTATCGGACATACCAATCCTGGACAGATCGCAGTTCATGCAAATCCCAGCCTCCAGTCGGTTTGCCATGCCGATCTCTTCCTTCGATGGTGTACCAGAAAATCTGACCCAGGGCGGTGGCGTCCGGCCCCAGAGCGGGTCGGGCGTCGGCGGGCAGGAGGCCGGCGGGCAGGCTGCTGAGTTTTTCCAGGATCCGAGCGCGCGACCAGTAGAACTCGATATCCTCGTGAAAGATCAGGAAAATCAGGGAAGTGCCAAACATCGAAGTGCTGCGCACTTCCTGAACCCCCGGCACTCCCATCAAGGCGACCGTCAGGGGATAAGTCACCTGATCCTCGATATCCTGGGGCGACCGGCCGGGCCATTCCGTGGCAATGATCTGCTGATTTTCGCCCAGGTTGGGGATGGCGTCGACCGGCACCGGCGACCTGGGGAAGCCGCCGAGATCCCAATCGAACGGCAACACGGCCAATCCCCACAGGACAATGCCCAGGAGCAGGAGAAGAACCACCAGTTTTTGTTCGAGAAAGAATCTGACAAAAAGATTGAGAGCAGAGGTACGTTCGGCCATTAATCATTCTCCGTATCGTATAAAACATCCACTACTTCCCCGCATCGCAGCATTGATGCGCCATGATAGGGGTTGGCAATGATTTGCTGTGGTTGCAACCAGTATCCTCGGCGACCCCGGATCATGGGACACATGGCCTGATAGACCGGCGTGTCCAGGCCGGCAACGCCAAAAGTACGGATGGCTTTGGTCAGGGCATTGCTGAATATTTCGAAATGGCGGCGTTGCTGATTGAGATCCTCCTCGGCAACCAGTTTGTTCAGGCTCTCCTCCATAGTTTCGGCCAAGTCCAGCCAGCCGGCAGGCGTCTCCTCGTCCATCTCCTGCGTGGAAACAGCGGGCACGAGTTCAAGCAGGGTGGCGGCGGCACCCTGGGCAGCAGCGGGATCATCGTCCGCCAGGGCGGCGGCCAGGGAGAAATTGGCGGCTACGGCCCGGCCCAGACTTTGTTGGAAACGGGGCGTTGCTGGCAGCTGTTGGATCTCCGACCCCGGTGCGGCGTGATCATGGTCCGGCGCATCCGGCAGATCCATTCCGGATCCGTGGTCGTGATGGGCGGGCGGCGCGCCGCCCTCCGGAGCCATCATGCTGGGGCGGCCGCGAATTTGTAGCTCGCTATCGATTTTGAACTGCCCATTAACGACCACCAGCTCGCCTTCTTGCAGTCCTGCAACGACGACCACGCTATTGCCCGAGCGCGGGCCAAGAGTAACCTTCCGCGGCTCGAAGGTCGGTCGCTCCGTGTCCGGAATCTGGACATAGACCATGGCGCGTCTGCCCATGAACAGCGGGGCCGACGCCGGGATCAGCAGCGGCATTTGGCTGTCCTGCGGCGGGCCAGATGGCTCGATTTCATGGTTATGGTCATGCTGCTGCGAATCCGGCGTGGTCGCATGTTGGGCATGGTCATTATGACTATCATGGTCGTGAGCTTCAGTGGCCGGGGTTGTCCCGTTCATCGTGTAGGGGACTCGGAGCCGCGATCTCACGAACATACCGGGCTTGAGCTTCTCATCGATATTGTCCACCGTGGCTCTGGCGCGCAGGGTGCGCCGCTGCATATCAAGTTCTGGTTCGATAAAGTCCAGTCTGGCGGTGAATTCCAATCCCGGCTGGGCCGGGATATTGAAAGAAAACTCTTGACCGGGGTTGAGCCAGGCCAGATCCCGCTCATAGACTTCGAGATTGATCCAGACCGTTGACAAATCGGCGATCTGCAAAAGAGGCTGTCCCTCGGCCACCTGACTGCCGGCTCGCACATCGAGGCGGCGGACCAGGCCATCGCCGGGGCTAAGCACTTGAAAAGTGCGCGGGACCTGCCCGGTCTGCAGAACCTCGTCGATTTGCTCTTCCGTCACGCCGAGGCGCAGCAGCCGCGAGCGGGCCGCGGTCAAAACCCCGCCACCGCGCTCGGCCGCCAGGAGCAGTTCCCGAAACGCGGATACGGCATCCGGACTGTAGATTTCCGCCACCATATCGCCGCGCCCGATCCGTTGTCCGAGGAAATTGAATTCCAGTCGTTCAATGTAGCCGGGGGTTTGGACCACCACGTCGCGCAGCGTGTTTTCATCGAAGTCCACATGTCCAAGCAATGGCAATTCCAGCTCCACCTCGCGTCTTTCGGCGGGCCAGGTGCGGACTTGCATCAAGGCGACCGCCCGCTGACTGAGTCGCAGTTGCGGCAGCTCGCCATCAAGCTCCAAATCATCATCATCCATGGGTACCGGAATCAGCTCCATCCCGCAGATCGGGCATGGTTCATCGGGATCGGTAGTGCGCACCTGTGGATGCATTGAGCAGGTGTATACCTGTTCCCGGTCGTCTGCGGGGCTGGGGTTCCCCTGGTGCGCCCCGGTGCTGGAATGGTCATGATTATGATCGTGGAGATAGCATTGCTCGCTGGTGTCCGCGGCCTGCCTGGTCTTCCATAGTCCGCCGGCCACAAACATGGCCACCATGCCGAGAGTGATGGTAAAAGTTTTAATTTTCATATTCATCCTTTAGTTGTTTGCAGAATGATTGTTGGATAGAATGATTTAGATGTTGTTGCCGCTTTCGGCTTTCGATGCCTGAGATGCCCGAGTAGGCACGTCGAGTCCGCCGCCAGGCGGATCGATGTGCCTGGGCCGCTTCAGGTGCACCGATCCGCCTTGGGGGCGGACTCGGCGCACCTACTTCGTTGCTTTTGGTTCAAGAAACATGTTGCCGCCGGTCAATTGAAACAAGCGGGCTCGGGTCTGCAGGTTGTCGACGCTGGCGCGGGCCATTTCCAGCTGGTACTGTAGAAGCTGTCGCTGCGCGTCGATCAAGCCCGGGAAATCTATATTACCTTCCTGATAGGCTGCTTCCGAAGCGGCAATCAGTTCCCTGGCCATAGGCAGCAGTTCATTGTTGTACAAGCGCAGTTTTCGCTGGCTGTCTGCCAGTTCGTAGAGGGCATTGCGGGTTTGTGCCAGCAATTGATTTTTTGTCTCCTGCCGGGCCTGCTGCTCGGCTTCGGCTCTCGCTCGGGCCTGTTGTTCCGCGGCGCGGTAGCTGACCCGCCACAGCGGCAGGTTCATACTAAACATAAGCATAACATCATCGCCGCCCATGTTTTGGTTATTCATCCATTCGAGGCCGACCCCGAGGTTTGGTTTGGAGCGTTTCTGAGCCAGGATGATTTCCTGCCGCGCGGCTTCGATTCGTTGCTGGCGCGCCGCCAGGTCGCGGTTTTGTTCATTTAATGCGGCAAATACGGGGGCTGTTGCAAAAGGCTGCATTTCCGGCTCGACCGGGTTTGGCCATGGCAGTTCAGCCTCAATTGGCCGATGCAAGACAGCGTTCAAGCGAGCTGCCAGAGCAGGCCGCAATTGTTCGAGGCCAGCGATGGCGTCGTTGAGAATCGACAGTTCAAGCTGGGCTCTGACCACGTCCACATAGTTGCCGCGACCCGCTTCCAGTCGAACCCGGGCAATAGCTTCGAATTCTTCAATCAGAGCCAGGTTTTCCCGGGCAATTTCAAGCGAGTGCGATAAAAAAACATATTCGGCATAGGCATTGCCAACCTGTTCAGCCAGAGCCAGTCCGGCCGCCTCGAAATCCAGCCCCGCCGCCCTGGCTCTGGCGGTTGCGGCATCACTGCGAGCGGCCAGCGTGCCGAACCAGGGGAACATCTGCATTATGCCGATCCTGGAATTGCCGCTGTCCAGGGCGTATTCGAAATTCATTTCCGGATCTGGGAGAGTGCCGGCCTGGACTACCTCGTCAACCGCGGCTTTGAATTCCAGGTAGCGGGATCGCAAAGCAGGATTATTGACGGCGGCATAGTGCAGATAATCATCAAGCGTTGCACTCTCGGTCAGCTCAGGCAGGACCAGTTGATCATCGCCCAACGGCTGTTGCTGCTCGACATTGCGGAGCCAACTCTCACCTGGCCACGAGCCGTCTGGATTTTCTGAGCCAGTCCAGGTGCGACAGCCAGCCGATAGTCCTAAGAAAGAGAGAGTAGCCAAGGCAATAAAAATGTTTTTCATAGTTGTTTTGCAGGTTATAGTCTGTTAATCACTATACCGGTAATCGGCGAAGCGTTTCGACAAGTCAGTTCGACAAGGTTTTACACTTGTCGAAATCTGTGGCCAAACCCGGAAAGGACTCGGGAGCCGACTCGAAATCCCGTCTGGTCGCGCAACCTACCAGCAAAAAGGCCAGGCTGCCCGCCATGCCAACCGTCAGTGCCATTTTGCGCAGGAAACCAAACACCGCGGCCTCAATTGATTACTTTTTCTATAATATAACTTTACTTTTATTTTGTGCAAGGGTAGTCATGCCCCAGCCCCCAGGCCTTTGGCTTGGAACACCACGTTGGGGTGGAGCCTTCGGGGCAACGCCCCGGTACAATTAAAAAGGCTCTTTCTCAAAACGAATGGGTTGCTAATAGTTTTTTCTTAGATTTGGCGGGCTGGAAGCCCGCACCAAGACTCCCCGGCTTAATCCCAATGCTATCGACTCAATGGACGGCGCACTCGCATGTGCGAGTCCGGGCCTTGGTCGCTGCGGGTGCCGGAGCTGACGGTGGCGGGGGTTGTTTGGTCGGCTTCCCGACTGTGCCCGAAGATCGATGGAGTTTGACCGGGAGCGGAAGGCCGGCTTGGCCTCGGCATGTTGGGTCTGGCCGGAGCCGGCCCGAGACGGGGCGGGGCGGGAGCGATGGGCAGAGGCGGCACCGGTGGCGGCGGCGAGGAAGCCACTCGATTTTCGCCGGGTGTGCCGCCAGCATGACGCGCCGAAGGATTTTGACTTCTCGGCTGCTCTTGCGGTTGCCGCCGGGGCGAACCTTGCCCTGATCTGCTGGCGGAATCGATCCGTCGGGATGATTCCGCGGAGGTTTGTTCGCTTTGACTTCTCCTCATACCACTGGTTGGCGAATCGGAGGCAGGCGGCGGCGCTTGCCGGGTCGGCCTTGCGGTCGAAGAACGCGCGTCCGGGCTCGCGGGTGTCCGCCTGCGATTGCTTTCAACGCGCCAATTGCGCGAAGCGTCCTCTTGCCGACTGTTGTCGGAGCCTCGACTCGGCTCACGCTGGCGCGAGTCCGTCCTTTGTCTTTGGCTATGGTTCTCTACCCTGGGAAATCCCGTCGATTCGGGTTGGTTTGGGGTTCGCCCCAGAGGCTGGCGCACTCGCATGTGCGAGTCCGGGCCTTGGTCGCTGCGGGTGCCGGGGCTGACGGTGGCGGGAGTTGGTTCACTGGGCATTGCCCGCCGTTCGAAACGCACCGGCTCCCGAACCGGCGGCGACCAATCGAAACTCGAGGGCAGAGTGGCGGTCGGCATCGATCCGTTTCGGCTGGGCGGCGAATGCGGAGTTCGCGGTTCGCCTGTGCTGGACGGCCGACGGTCTTCCCTCCGGCTGTCGTGCCAGGAGCGGTCTGACTGCCGGTATGGCCTGGAAGACCTGCTTGGCTCCCCCCGCTCCGACCGGTTCTGTGGCTGTGGCCGATGGCTGGCGACAGGCCTGGTTCGAGTTGTCCTTGACGGCCAATTGCGGGCAGAACGGTGTCTGGACGGGAAGCTGGTGGCGGGGCGGGAATAGGTTCGACGATAGGTCGGATAGACGGTTGTTTGATAATGCACCGGTCGCCTGATCAGGCTGAAGTTTATGACCAGACCCCGGCTGTAGCTTTGATAGCCGCGATAGCCGACCCAACCCAGATAGCCCCCCGTATAGCCAACGTATACCCGGGTCGGACTCCAGTCGTAAACCCGAACAAAAGTCAGCGGATAAAACGGGTGATAGGCGGGAATGCTGTAAATCACGGAAGGTACGGCGACCGTCACCAGCCAGGGACCGCGCGGCGACCGGCCGCGATACCATCCGCCCTCGTGGCAGAGATAATAGTCGGATTGCACGCGGACGATCGAGTGTCGAGTGTTTACTGCATAGTAGATGTTCGTAGTTTCGATGGTTTCGAAACGGGGCTCGCCAATATACTCGACCTCGATCTCCAGCGGCCGGTCGCGCTCGATGCCATGCACGATTGGGGTTTGCGCGTCGTAGAAGGCCTCTGCGGCCAGCGGCGTGCCTGGAATGTGGGCCAAAACGGCGTATTTCGGGTGGTCGAACGGAATCTCGACAAAGCCTTCCGGCAGTTCGGTCGGCGACAGTTCAGCCCATGGGCCGTCCTCAAGCGAGACGGCGCTGAACCAACGCCCTCCGATCAAAGTGTAGTATTGCCGGTGGTCAAGACTGAAAAACAGATCCGCGTCGGTGTTGATCACATGAAACAGATCGGTGTTGGCGATCTCCTCGAAGACCGGGCGACCGTCGGTCTCGACTACCGCCAGCGGTCGTTCGGTGACTAGCACCAGGGTTTCCGGGTCGGTTTCGGCATCTCCGAACAAGGCGAATTCCTGCTCTACTTCAGCCAGGAAGTCGGGAGTACCCTCCAGCGGCAGCCATTCGTCGGCCAGGCTCTCGGCCGTCCGCCAGTGGTCGGCCAGCGCCAGGTACCAGCGCCGGCTGCGGGTGTCGAACAAGACCAGAGATTCGGTATTGACGGCGTGCAGCAGGGAGGTGGCGGGCAGCGAGTGCAGCCTCGGTTCACCGTCGAACTCCACCACCACAGTCGGCCGCGGACTCCAGGCCAGGCTCAACGGCTGCTCGACGAGCCCCTGCCAGCGCTCGCGCTCCGCTTGTTCGCGCAGGTAGCTTTGCCGCAAGCCGGCAGCCGCGAGATGTCGATTGGGCAGGCCGCGACGGAGTATGTCGACTATTTGCTCGGGAGAGAGCGATGATTCCGCCGGCAGCCTGATCGTTTCAACTTGGAATTCGCGAATCGAAGCCACCGATCGGGCCGGGTTGAAGTCCAGGCGCATATGGAACCAGATCGTGCCGAAGACCGGCTCCTGCCGAGCGGCGGCCACCGCCAAAACCGCCCGTCCCGCGGCCTCCTCCCCGGACCATTCCTCGATTCGCGGTTCGTACATGGTCAGGGTATAGGGGCCGGCCAGTACCGGCAGAGGCCACTGCGCGACCGTCTGTCCACTTGCGCCCCATGTCAAGCATGCAAGCCCGAACACCATCGCCAACTTCCGCCAGCAGGAGAGCGGTTGACGCAAAATTGAAGATTGCCTTTTCATAATGCCTGCCTCGCTGTTTGGTGCCGCGCTTGCGCGAACCCGGATTTATTGTACTCCTTTCTCTGCTATATATCGACGATGCGAACAGGGATTATATTCAATTTTCCCTTGGGGAACGGGATATTCCGTGTCGGCTATTGGCTATTGAGCAAATCAAACATTCGCTCCACCGGGACAAGCCCGGCGGCGGCGGGAATCATAATGCAGCGGGCTCGCCGTGTCTACTGGCAGGCGCGACCCAGTTCAAAGGCCGGCAGTGCGGTCTGATGCAGTTTTTCAGGCATGACCGAGCGAATCGCCTGTTCCCAGGTGGTCGCGGCGATCGCCGGCAAATGCGGCGCCAGCATGCCCAGAACCGCCAGGTTGATGCTGCGGGCGTTGGGCAGTTGCGCGGAATCGATCCGATCGGCGGAAAGCGCCAGGCCGTCCGGCTTCAGCAGCCGTTGGTTGCGGGACAATTGATCCGGGCTGACCACCAGCAGAAAATCGGCGCCCCCGACCGGTACGCTGGGGCTGTAGACTTTTTCGCCGAAGCGGATGTCGCTGGTTACCGAGCCGCCGCGCTGGCTCATGCCGTGGATTTCGCTTTTCTTGACGTCGAAGCCGCTGCTGAACACGGCTTCCGCCAGAATATCCGAAATCGTGATCACACCCTGACCGCCGATCCCGGCGATGACAATGCTGGTTACCGATGCCTTTTCCTGCATGACTACCTCTCGTTCATTTTTTTGGCTTTGCGTCCCGCCAGCACACATGGTTGACGCACGATGAACAGGTTCAACTGATTGCCCTGCAAGGCCTCCCGCAAGGCCTCCCGCAACTTGTCCTGATCCCGGTGCGGATCGAAGAGCGCCACTTTGTCCATGCCGACGGCTCGCCCCAGCGCCTCGTAGTCGAGGCGGCTGGCCGGGCTGTAGTCGAGCAGGCGCCCGGTGCCCGGGTGCTCCTGGAGACCGGTCATGGCGGTGGTGTCGTTGTCGAGGATCAGTACGGTATGGCCGGTCCGCGGCCGGTTGTAGGCCATTTCGACCAGGCCGGTAATGCCGCTGTGGACAAAGGTGCTGTCGCCGATTACGCTCACCACTTTTCTCGCCTGTGTCTCGGGCAGAACCTGGCGCAGACCGAGACCGACGCCGATGCTGCCGCCCATGCAAAGGCAGGTGTCCATCGCCTCGAAAGGCGGCAGTACGCCGAGAGTATAGCAGCCGATGTCGCCGGTCACGATGCACTTCATGTCGCGCAGTATTTCAAAGGCCACCCGATGCGGACAGCCCTGGCACAACTGGGGCGGACGGCCGGGCGGCGGTGGCGGTTCCGGCGATTGGTCGTTGTTCAGAATGCGGCGGACGCGGGCGACGTCAAGTTCGCCGAACCGATAGGTTTCCGGTTTGCTTTCGACTTTGACTCCGGCCGCCCGAATTTCATCGGTCAGGTAATGATCGCCCTCCTCGATCACCAGGCAGCGTTCGCAGTCGGCCGCGAACTCCCTGATCTTGCGCATCGGCAGGGGGTGGCTCATCCCCAGCTTGAGCACGGTGGCTTCGGGAATGGCTTCGCGCACATATTGATAGGTGACTCCGGAAGTGACAATGCCCAGCCCTCGGCTGCCCTGGTCGACTTGGGGGAAGACCGAGGTTTCGTTGAAGGCGGCGATCTCGGCCAGTTTGCGCCGCAGTTCGCGATGCGCCGGCCGGGCGTAGGCGGGGATCATCACGCGCCGCTTGATCTCGCGTTCGTAGCCTGGTTCCAGAGCCGGCGGCATCTTGGGCTCTTCACACTCGACGACAGTTTGCGAATGACAGATTCGGGTGGTCATGCGCAGCATCACCGGAATGCGCCAGCGCTCGGAAATCTCGAAACCGAGCAGGGCAAAGCGATAGGCTTCGGCGGAATCGGCGGGTTCCAGCATCGGCAGCCCCGCCGCTTTGGCGTAATGCCGGTTGTCCTGTTCGTTCTGACTCGAAGCCATGCCCGGATCGTCGGCCGAAATCAGCACAAGGCCGCCGTCAACCCCGGTGTAGGCGGCGGTGAACAGCGGATCGGCCGCCACGTTTACCCCGACATGCTTCATGGTAACCAGGACGCGGGCGCGGCCATAGGCGGCGCCAATCCCCACCTCCAGTGCCACTTTCTCGTTGGGCGCCCATTCGGCCCGCCCGCCATAGGCCGAGAAGTTCTCCAGGATTTCCGTCGAGGGCGTGCCTGGATAGCCGACCCCGAGGGCTACTCCGGCGTGTTTCGCCGCCAGGGCCACCGCCTGATTGCCGCTGAGAAGAAGTCGCTGAGTGTTTTGCCTGTGCCCCATGATGCCCCTGCTTTCCTGATGTTTTCCCGAGTTCATATGCGAATTACCGTATTGGAAAGGTAACCTTTATATTATAGCCACAATTGGCGCTTGCGCCAGCCGCCTCAGGACATATCTTACAAGATGAGATGTTTAAAGGCATATTCCAATGCTTGGTCGAGGAGAGCTTGCAGCTTGTCGCCTGCTTCCTGATCTTTGCCGCGGCTCTACTTCATCCGGAGAAAAATGCAGACAACCTAAACCATGGGAATGAATAGACGATGAAACAACAAATCAGAAAAGAATTGCGGGAAATTCGCGAGGCATTGCGGCGGCAGGAGGATCTAAGCGCCAGCGATCAGGGCAAGGCCGACCGGTTGATTGAAGAGATCGATGGCTTTCTCGAAAAGTCGCCGCCGACCGACGAGCGGGAACAGGAGAATATGCTGGACGGCCTGAAGCAGTCGGTGGAGGAGTTCGAAGCCTCGCATCCGACCCTTGGACTGCTGATCGAGAAGTTTATCGACACCCTGAGCAACCTCGGCATCTGATCGGCCGCTATGCGGGCCGACCCGCGGGAAAGGTGTTGGAAAACCCGGAGAGTCGCAACCAACCAGCTCGCCTGGTTAATTCATGCGCGTGAATAATTCAGGGCAGTGCCACGAGCGCGAAAAAGACACCGAAAGGGCGAAAAGGGCAAGCAAAAAAAGTGAACTCGGTTCGGGGATGATTTCATGATAGGCCGAGTTGATGTCCAGCCACATTGCACCTTGCAGGCTGGCACCGTCCAAGAAGCTAAAATGAACCGCGTCGAAAAATCCTTTTTCTCCCGGCAACCCCAGCATTGTGTTCAGGGCGCCTTCAAAGTAGCCTGCGGTCAGCAGATCACAGCCAAAGATGCCATCAATGTCCTCGTGAATATCGACGACCAGAAGTTCCAGCCCGCGAAATACAATATCAACTCCCTCCTCGGTAGCCAGACGCAGTTCGTCCACTGCCAACACCGGTGCCGAAACACTGCCGCTGACCCCGCTAATTTCAATATAGCCAAGAGCATCGTCTTCACTTAATCCCAACCGATCATAGGCTAGGGAACTGCTAATTATGGAAATTTGGGCGCCGGTGTCCAAAACCATAGACTCGGAAGCAACTGAAATCCCCTGATGGCGAGCCACCGCCCCGACAAACGGCAACGGAGCATAGGTCGGCAGTGCATCGTCGGGATTGATCTGGCCAGCGGTCACAGGATAGTCGAAAAGCTGAAGCGGCACAGTATATCGATGCTCTTCAACCACCACCGAAGGTTCATCTGTAAAAGCAACATTAATAAATGGAATGTCAAGCGAGGGATCGACCAGCGAGGATATGTTCAATGTCGTTATTCGCCCCATCATTGCGGGCATGCCGACAATGCCGCCGAAGCTGCCGAAATGGGCGGTGTCGCTACTCAGCAAGCGTGCGTTTTCAAGTGTTAGCCGCTGGCCGTCGCTGCCTGCGAAATCGAATTGATAAACCTCGGAGACATCGTATTTCACGTGTCCTCCAACCCCGAGTTCTTGAAACGAATTGACGGTCTGATAGCCCGCCGTTTTCATTTCCTCGGTTGCCGATCCTGCTGCCATCAAGCCCTGGGCGCCGGTGTCCAAAAGCCAGAAATTGGCAATTTCCGGACCATAGCTGTGAAAGGGGTTTGCATCGTAGACCTCAACCGCCACTCTTGGCTGATCCACTGCTATCCCCTCGACATTGTCAAAGACAATTTCTCGGGTCGAAACGGCAAAGGCGGAGAGAGATGCCAGAACCAGGCAAGCAAATTGGAGAACAAGTTTTTTCATCATCATGAAGTATATCACCGGAAAAACGAAAAATCAAATTTCATGCTTCCCCTTGTCAATTCGCCACCCCGTTGTCCGGGCGGTGTGGCAGCGGCGGCGACTCCAGGCAAGGTTCCATAGGCCAGCCCTCGGTGGTCGGTCAAATCCGGAATCGATTCCCGGGTAAATTCATTATCAGTGGCGGGCTGGAAGCCCGCCCCTG
>SLSR01000168.1 GCA_007130365.1 Lentisphaeria bacterium | reverse complement strand
TCTTAGATTTTGTGGGTAACACCTGAAACCCGACACCTGACACCTGAAACCTGAAACCCGAATTCTGTCACGAGCAATGCATCATTTCTGAATGTGAACTGAAACAAGCTACCCACTCAAACTGAAAAGGAACCAGTTTTTTTAAGGCGGATCGGTTCTTCATAGAAATCTGTATGGAAATAAACGACCGGCAAAGCTTGGCGACGATGCCGGTTCCCTGGCTGAACGGCAAGGGAGCCGAAGGCGACGTGGCGGTCGCTTCGCGAGCTGAGCTGGTGCGCAACTTCAGCTTTGTGCCGTTCCCCGAAACCGCCGACAACGACCAACGCGAACGGGTTCGGACACTGATTCGCCAAGCCTCGCAAAACGGGCTGGACGCCGGGAGGGGTGGCTGGTTTGCGGTGGAGGGGCTGGACATCGAAATCTGCCGGCAGCTCGCCGAACGCTGGCTGACGGAGCCCGACTTGCCAGCCGATGCCGCGGGCAAGGACGTGTGGCTGTCGGGCAATGGCGAGGCTGCGGTTCTGGTCAATCATCGGGAACATTTGTCGATTCGCGCCTGCAAAGCCGGCTTCGACCTGTCGGGGGCGGTCGCCCGGGCCGAACAATGGCTGGCGGCCTTGAACCTTTCGACCATGATTGCTTTTGTCCCGGAACTCGGCTATATTACAAGTTGTCCGAAACGACAGGGTTCGGGCTTGTCGTTGAGTGTGATTTTGCATTTGCCCGGCCTGCTTTTGCGGGATAGAACAGAGGCTCTGCCGCGGGCGGCGAAACAAATGCGCATTCAAATCGGCGGCGCCTTCGGTGGCGGCGAACGAGTGGGCGGCGGGTTTTTCGAGTTCGCCTGGCAGGCCAACGGCGAAAGACAAGGCGCAATCCTGGTCGCGGCGGCCGAAAAAGTCATCCGCCAACTGATCGACAGCGAACGGCGGGCGCGGCGCGAGCTGCGATTCAACGATCGCGAGCGCCTTTTGGACTATGTCGGACGCGCCTATGGCATATTGCGCTATGCGGCACGCCTGCGGGAATCCGAGATGATCGGCCTGGTCAGCGGTTTGCGCCTGGGCTGCCGACTCGGACTGCTGCCGCGACTGTCGGCAACTGAAGTTGAAGGCTGGCCGGTACTTCTGCGGGATCGCCATTTGCAGGCTCAACCCGAGGACGCGAGTTCGCCGACTCGAAATGGCTGCGAGAGGAGGGCGCTCCTGATCAAGCGCCATCTGCGGCAGGCGGAACCCGGCGGGGTCGAACCGAGTCAAAGGCAATGGCAGGAGCAAGTGTGACAAAACAAGTATGGGGCGACGCCGGACGGCGCCTTCAAATAAGAGGTTTGACATGGCCTACCATGACGAAAATTTCGACTTTACCCTGAACAACTTCACTCCGCGAGCGCAGCGCGCCCTGGCTCTGGCTCGACAGGAGGCGCAGAGGTTCAAGCACAACTATGTCGGCACCGAACATGTCTTGCTTGGCCTGATCAAGCTTGGCCAGGGGGTCGGAATAATGACCCTGCAGAACATCGGCCTGGACTTGGAGACTACGCGTTACGAGGTGGAAAAGCACTCGGGGCCGAGTCAGGACGGCGGCTCGAGTGGCGAGCCGGCGCTGACCCCCCGGGTCAAGCGCGTGCTGCAACTGGCGGCTCGCGAAGCCCGCAACCTGAACTACAACTATATCGGAACCGAACACATCCTGCTGGGACTGCTGCACGAGGGCGAAGGGGTGGCGGCCAGGATTCTGCGCGACCTCAAGGTCGATGCCGATGTGGTGCGCCGAGAGGTGATCAAGGCACTCGATCCGGACTACCTGCCGCCGGACTCGCAGAAGGGCGATTCGAAAGAGAGGGTGCCGGCTCGGGGTGGCGGTACGGAAAAGAGCAAGATGCCGGCGCTCAAGACCTTCGGGCGCGACTTGACGGAACTGGCCAGGGAGGACAGGCTCGATCCGGTGATTGGCCGGAGCGACGAAATCGAGCGGGTGATTCAAATTCTCTGTCGGCGAACCAAAAACAATCCGGTGCTGATCGGCGAGGCCGGGGTCGGGAAAACCGCGATTGTAGAGGGACTGGCCCAGGCCATTGTCCAGGGAGAAGCGCCGGAACTGTTGCGCGGACGCATGGTGGTCGGGCTGGATCTGGCTCTGCTGGTGGCGGGCACCAAATACCGCGGCCAGTTCGAGGAGAGAATCAAGGCGGTGCTGGACGAGATCAAACGCAGCGGCAAGATCATTCTGTTCATCGACGAAATGCACACCATGGTCGGAGCCGGCGGAGCGGAAGGGGCGATGGACGCCTCGAACATTCTGAAGCCGGCCTTGGCCCGCGGGGAAATTCAGTGCATCGGCGCCACTACGCTCGAGGAATACCGAAAGTATATCGAGAAGGATGCCGCGCTCGAACGTCGTTTCCAGTCGGTCATGGTCGCCCCGCCGAGTCGAACCGAATCGGTGCAGATTCTGGGCGGGCTGCGCGAGCGCTACGAGACCCATCACCATGTCAAGTTCACGCCTGAGGCCTTGACCCAGGCGGTCAGTCTTTCCGACCGCTACCTGCCCAGTCGCTATTTGCCGGACAAGGCGATCGACATTATCGACGAAGCCGGTTCGCGGGCTCGCATATCGGCCATGGTCAGGCCGCCGGACGTCACCGGGATCGAGAATGATATCCGCGACATCCAGAAACAGAAGGAGAAGGCGGTCGAAGAGCAGCAGTTCGAGCAGGCGGCGGCTTTGCGCGACCGCGAAAAGCTGTTGCAGGAAGACCTGGAAAGAACCCTGGAAAAATGGCAGAAGAAGATGGATCAGACCGTGGTCGCGGTCGATGTCGACGACATTCGGCATGTGGTGGCCAAGATGAGCGGAGTGCCGGTGCAGCGGCTGGCCGAGGCCGAAACCACGCGCCTGCTCAAGATGGAGGAAGACCTGCGCCGCCAGGTGGTCGGGCAGGAACAGGCGATCGAACTGGTTTGCCGGGCTATGCGGCGCTCGCGGGCCGAGCTCAAGGACCCCAAGCGCCCGATCGGCTCGTTTGTCTTCCTCGGGCCTTCCGGAGTCGGCAAGACCCTGCTGGCCAAGACGCTGGCCGAATTCATGTTCGGCGACCCGGAAGCCCTGGTGCGGCTGGATATGTCCGAGTACATGGAGAAGTTCAACGTCAGCCGTTTGGTCGGCTCGCCGCCCGGCTATGTCGGACACGAAGAGGGCGGGCAACTGACCGAGAGAATCCGCCGCCGCCCCTATTCGGTGGTTCTTTTCGACGAGATCGAGAAGGCGCATCCGGATGTCATGAACATGCTGCTGCAAATCCTCGAGGAAGGCCAGCTTACCGACAGCGTCGGCCATCGGATCGACTTTCGCAATACGATCGTAGTGATGACTTCGAATGTCGGCGCCAAGGACATCGAGCGTCCGGGCGGCATGGGCTTCGGCAATGCCGATTCGGTATCCAGCGACTATGAACGGATGCGCGACTACCTGGAGGAAAACTTGCGCAAGCAGTTCCGACCGGAGTTTGTCAACCGCATTGACGAGGTGGTGGTCTTCCGCCAGCTGAACCACCAGGATCTGGCGCGGATTGTCGATCTTGAGCTGGACAAGATTCGCGAACGCCTGAGGCAGCGCGACACCGACCTGGTGGTCGAGGACGAGGTTCGCGAGCTTTTGATCGGGAAAGGCTACCGCCCGGAATATGGCGCCCGCAATCTGCGCCGGGTAGCCGAAAGGCAGATCGAGGATCCTCTGGCGCACGAGCTGCTGCTCGGCAAGTTTCCGGCGGGCGCAGTCATTGTCGCCTCCTTGGATCGGGAACATGGCAAAGTTGATTTTTCAACCCGCGAACCGACGGCCGATTCCGCGACTCGAAGCTTGCCGCAGGCGACGGTGAAGAAATAGCGCGAGAACGCCGGAGCGGTCGCGGGTTGAAGCGTCAGGAAACAGGTGCGAACCTGAAACATCCCCTGCCTTCGAGGACACAAGGCTTGTCTTTTCAACTGATCATTCGCCATAATATACGGCACGAGGCAGCCAGCTTCACGGGAGCCGAGGTCGCGGTTTTCGAAAGCGGCGCGGCGACCGTGGGCACTCACGAAAGCTGCGAATGCCAGGTGCTTGATTCGGAAGAGGAGGAAGCGGACTCGGTCTGGTTCCGTGTGGAACCTCGCGAGTCCGGCTTTGTCCTGGCGCGCGAAACGGTTTCCGAAATCTACCTGAACAATCAGCCGGTGGCTCGGCCGGAAACCGAGTTGAGCAGCGGCGACGTCATTCGGGTCGGCCACTGGACTTTCTGCTTTCAAAAGCGCCATCCCCGAGCCCGGTTCGCCAAAAGCGCCGACTGGCCGGTGTATGCCTGCAAGACCACAGTCGGACTGCTGGTGATTCTGCAGTTGATCCTCGCCCTGTGGCCGACCGGCCGCTTGCGGTACGAGGGAATCGTCGGCCGGCAGATCGCCGAGGAGCAGACCATTCTCATGGTCGACCAGGTGCGCCGCCATATCAACAGCCTGAACGGCGGCGGCCAAAGCCTGACCGCGCGCAACGCCTTGATTCAGGTGCTGGGCGGCGAGATTGATCAAATGGCCAATTATATGCGGCGTCATCGCGAAGCCATTCCCCGCGAAAAATGGCAGCGCCTGAGGGAGGATTTGGATATGCACCAGGAACTGGTCGACGATCTGGATCGCGGCGACTTGCCGATAGCGGTGCCCGAACTGGAGACGAATGCCGCCTTGCTGGCCTTGACCGAAGACCGCACTTCGGCAGACGAAGAGGATTGACCGGCCAGGCGGAGATGCTGTCGCCACGGCTTGCGCGGCAAGGCAATCGTCTCCCGGCGGCTTGAAGACCCGAACCCCTGAAACGAAAGACCGAGTATGGACGACCGCTCGCTGATCGAGTTTGCAGATCGATTCCCCGACTATACCGTCGCCGTGGTCGGCGACATTATGCTCGACCGCTATATCTGGGGACAGGCGACGCGAATCTCGCAGGAGGCTCCGGTGCCGGTTGTCCAGGTCGACCATACCAGCGAAGTCCCCGGCGGCGCCGCCAATGTGGCGGCCAATATCGCGGAACTCGGCGGACACGCGGTCATTTTCGGCGTGGCCGGCGCGGACTCCGACGGCGAACGATTGACCAGCCTGCTGGCGCAACGGAAGATCGGAGTCGACGGCGTGGTCGCCCTCGACACTCGCAGGACCACGGTCAAAACCAGAATCATCGGCAATCGCCAGCAGATTGTGCGGGTGGATTCGGAGGACACCGCAGCCATGCGTGAAGCCGACCGCAGGGCGGTCGGCGAAAGGTTGCTGGCCGGTCTCGAGGATGGACTTTTTCAGGGCATCGTGTTCGAGGATTATGCCAAAGGCCTGCTGACTCCCGAGATGGTCCAGGAAATTGTCGATGCCGCGAATCGACGCTCCGTCTTCACCATCCTTGATCCCCACCCCAGCCATCCCTTCAATGTATCCGGCCTGCGGGCGCTGACTCCCAATCGGGCTGAAGCCTTCGGCCTGGTCGGACAGTACTTTCAGGAGGGGGTTCTGCCGTTGAGCGAGGACACGGCTCTGCGCGAGGTGGGGCGGAGGATTCTGCGGCTTTGGCGGGTCGACTTGCTGCTGGTCACCCTGGGGGCGCACGGCATGGCTCTGTTCAGCCCGAACCGGGAAGTCGTCCATATCCCGACCCGGGCTCGCGAAGTCTTCGACGTGTCCGGAGCCGGCGACACGGTAACCGCCTCTTTCGCTCTGGCCAGCCTGGCCGGCGCTTCGCCCTGGCAGGCGGCCAACCTGGCCAACCATGCCGCCGGGATTGTCGTCGGCAAGATCGGCACGGCACCGGTTGCCGCCGATGAATTGCGGCAGAACCTGACGGCCGACGGCGAACTCGGGGAGGAACTATGAACCGGGCGATCTTTCTCGACCGCGACGGCACCCTGATCGTCGATCGCGGCTATCTGGCCGACCCCGACGGCGTGGAGCTGCTGCCCGGCGTCGGCGAGTCGCTGGCTCGCCTGCGCCAGGCCGGGTTCCTGCTGGTGGTCGCAACCAATCAGTCCGGGATCGGGCGCGGCCGGTTCGATCAGGCGGCGGTGGCGGCGCAGCATCGGCGGTTGCGCGAACTGTTGTCGGCCTACGGCGTCGGGCTGGCGGCGATCGAGGTCTGCCCGCACACCCCCGAGGACGGCTGCGATTGCCGCAAACCCGCTTCCGGACTCCTGCGGCGGGCGGCCGACGATCTGGATATCGACCTGGCCGCCTCCTACATGATCGGGGACAAGGACAGCGATGTCCTGGCCGGAGCACAGGTCGGTTGCCGCACTTTTCGGATCGGCACGTTTTCTGCCGAACCTTCCGACAATGGCGACTGGCAGGTGGAGGATCTGACCCAGGCCACTCGCCTGATTCTCGACCGGCCCTCGGTTCTGGCGGTGATTCCGGCACGCTATGCCAGCACCCGCTTCCCGGGAAAGCCTCTGGCAAAAATCGCCGGCAGGCCGATGATCGAATGGGTTTGCCGACGGGTCGGCCGGGCGCGCGGCATCGACCGGGTGCTGGTGGCCACCGACGACCGGCGGATCGCCGACACCGTCCGTGGATTCGGGGGGGTGGCGGTTATGACCTCGCCCGAGCATCCGACCGGAACCGACCGCATAGCCGAGGCGGCGCGCCAGTATCCCGGCGACTTGATTGTCAATGTGCAGGGCGACGAACCGCTGATTCCACCGCTTTACCTTGAACGCCTGATCGAGCGCATGGTGGCGACGGCCGGCGAGATGGGGACGGTGGCGGTGCCCTTCGACCGTACCGACCAAAGTCCGGATCATCCCAGCCTGGTCAAGGTGGTGGTCGACCGCCAAGGCCGGGCTCTGTACTTCAGCCGGGCGGCAATCCCCTTTGCCAGAGCCGGGGGCAGCGGTGCCGCGCCGCTCCTGCATTGGGGAATCTACGCCTACCGGCGGGCGCTGCTCGAAGCCTTTGTCGCCTGGCCGCAGGGAGTTCTGGAGCGGTGTGAAATGCTGGAGCAACTGCGGGCTCTGGAGAATGGAGTCAGGATTCAGGTGCTGATCGCCGACTGCCCGACCGTCGGGGTCGACGAGCCCGGCGACATTGCCAAGGTCGAGGCCGCCTTGCGGCAACAGGAAGGAATCGAACCATGAATGCAGCCAACGACATTGGATTTGCCATTGACCAGACCGTGTCGATCGGCCCGTCCTCGCCTCTGCTGATTGTGGCCGGCCCCTGCGTGATCGAGAATCTCGACACTTGCCGCAGGATTGCCGAAGCCATGCTCGAGGCCTGCCGCCGCCAGGGTTTGAACTACATATTCAAGGCTTCCTACGACAAGGCCAACCGAACCAGCTCGCGCTCCTATCGCGGCCCCGGCCAGGAGCGCGGGCTGCAAGTGCTCGGCAAGATCAAGGAAGAGTTCAAGGTGCCGATCCTTACCGACATTCATCAGCCCGAGCAGGCGGCGGTGGCGGCCGAAGTTGCCGATATTCTGCAAATCCCCGCCTTTCTCTGCCGTCAGACCGACCTGCTGGTCGCGGCGGCTCGCACCGGGCGCGCGGTCAATGTCAAGAAAGGCCAGTTTCTGGCTCCGGAAGATATGGCGCCAGTCCGCGAGAAGCTGATCGGAGCGGGCAACCGGAAGGTTGCCCTGACCGAACGCGGCACTACTTTCGGCTACCACAACCTGGTGGTCGATATGCGCAGCCTGACGATTATGCGCGAACTCGGTTCGCCGGTGATTTTCGACGCCACCCATGCCGTGCAGTTGCCGGGCGGCGGCGGCGACCGCTCGGGCGGGCGCCGCGAATTCGTCTTTCCGCTGGCGCGGGCGGCGGTTGCCACCGGCGTGGACGGGCTCTTCTTCGAAGTCCATCCGGAACCTGAAAAAGCCTTGTCCGACGGGCCCAATTCCCTGCCCCTGTCCGACCTGCCGGAAATATTGCAAACGATCAGGAGAATCCATGAAATCCTACCTTGAAAGACTGCCGGAAATCGAATGTGTGATCCTTGATGTCGACGGTGTGATGACCGACGGACGAGTCGGCTACGCCGCCAATCAGGAGGACGAAATCAAGTTCTTCGACGTCAAGGACGGCCACGCGATCAAGCTCCTGGCCAGAGCCGGCCTGCGGGTCGGGATTCTAACCGGCCGCACCAGTCGCGCCAATCGCATTCGCGCCCGCGAATTGGATCTTGCCTTTGTCTACGAAGGCGAGAAGAACAAGCTGGCGGCTTTCGAAAGACTCTTGCGCGAGCAACAATTGACGGCAGAGCAGTGTCTATACATTGGTGACGACCTGGTCGATCTGCCGGTCATGCGGCGCTGTCGACTGGCGGTGGCGGTCGCCGACGCGGTGGATGAGGTTCTGCAGGTCGCGGACTATGTGACCAAGGCCGGCGGCGGGCGCGGGGCGATTCGCGAAGTCGCGGTCGAGCTGCTTAAACAACGCGGAGCCTGGAAAAAGGTGACTGGGCGCTACTATGAATAGGCGGAACCCCGGTATGGGAACGGAAAAAGAGGCATGCTGCAAACCTGCCAGGCTGACCCGCCGGGTGGCGGTAGGCTTTTTGGCCGTGGTCGCGGCGACCCTGGGGGCGGCAGCCATCGAGTCGGCGGGAGTCAGCCTGATCGATTTCCGATTGCGCGGAAGAGGCGAGAACGACGAACTGGCCTGGGAGCTGCAAGGGGGACGGGCGGTCATGCAGGGCACCCTGATCGAAATTGCCGATCTCGACTTGCTTTTGCACCAGGAGGACGGTACGGTAACCAAGGTCGAATCCCCCAATTGTCGGTTCGACCGAATCAACAATGTCGGGCGCAGTCCAGCCTCCATTCGGGCGGTCGGAGAGAGTATGATACTCGAAGGACAGGGCTACGACTTTCTCCTGGAGAAGCACAAGATGAACCTGCACAGCCAGGTCAGAATGCGAATTCGCCACGGTGGCGACTCGCCGTTCCCGAGGGTGCCGGAGGAGGCCGGCGACGAATCGCCGCCGGAATCAAGAAACTGAATCAAAGCATAAGGTTGACACTGATGAACATATCATTTCGACTATACTCCAAAATCTGTCGGATGGGCTTGGTCGGGGCGCTTGCCCTGGCGCTTGCCGCCTCGATCCGAGCCGAGGACGCGGCCCGGCCCGGCCTGCATCTCGACCCGGACGAATGGGCGGCCGCCGAGCAGACCGAGATCGAGTCCGACCGGGGAAGCATGAACTTTCGCACCGGAATCGCGACCTTCGAAGGCAATGTCTTGGTCACCGACAAGGATGTGCGAATGAGCTCCGACCGCCTGATCGCCCAGCTTGACGCCGAAAACCAGATCAAATCCCTTGAAGCCCGCGGCAACGTTGTGATTACGCAGGCGGCGCAAGACCGGGTAGCGCGAAGCGGCTACGCCCTGTACACGGTGGAGACCAGAACCGTCATACTGAAGGAGAACCCGCGACTGGAAATCGGCGACAGCATTCTCGACAACGCCTATCAGATCACTTACGACATGGACGGCGAGCAGATCACCACCCAGGCCGCCCCGGGACAACGGACCAGGGTGTTCATTCCCACCGCCCGCGAATCGACGGCGACCCCGGAGGAACCGGAGAAAGAGCGCTGACATGACGGAAGCCAACAGCCCATTGATCATGGCGGAAAAGCTGGTCAAGTCCTACCATGGAAAACGCGTGGTCGACAATGTCAGCCTGAAGGTGAACGCCGGCGAGATCGTCGGCCTGATCGGCCCCAACGGCGCCGGGAAAACCACGACATTCTATATGATGGTCGGCCTGGAAACCCCGGATTCCGGCAGAATATGCTTCCGCGGCAAGGATGTCTCCGGTCTGCCCATGTATCAGCGGGCCCGACACGGCATGGGCTATCTTTCCCAGGAACCTTCGGTCTTTCGCAAGTTGACGGTGGCCGACAATATAATGGCGGTGCTGGAGACCCTCGAATTGACCAGGAGCGAACGCGAGGAGCGCCTCAAGGATCTGCTCAACGAACTGCAACTTAGCCACCTTGCCAAACAACGGGCGATGACCCTCAGCGGCGGCGAGCGACGGCGACTGGAGATAACCCGCGCCCTGGCCACCGGCCCCTTGTTCATCCTGCTCGACGAACCGTTCAGCGGGGTCGACCCCATAAATGTCTACGAAGTTCAGAAAATCGTTGCGCATCTCCGCGACCTCGGGCTTGGCGTGCTGGTCACCGACCATAGCGTCAGAGAGACTCTGGCAATCGTTCAGCGAGCCTATCTGATTTGCGAAGGCCAGATCCTCTGTCAGGGCGACAGCGATTTTCTGATCAACGACGAACAGGCGCGCCGGGTCTATCTCGGACCGCGGTTTACCGCCTGAAACCGCAATCCAGCACAAGGGAGAACTCATCATGGAAATCATTCTCAGCGGACGCCACATGGAACTCACCGAGGAATTGAGAACCTACGCCGAGGACAAGTTCGCGATCCTGGCCGAAGAATACCACAAGCTGACCATGCTGCGCCTGGTTTTCGAGATGGAGAGAAGCTGGCATCTGGCGGAAGTCCATCTCACCGGCAAACACATCGACTTCGAAGCCAAGGCGAAGACCCGCGACATGTACACTTCGATCGACGAAGTGTTCGACAAACTGCACAAGCAGTTGCGCAAACATCTGGAAAAAATCCATACCTATCGCGAATCGCAGCAACTGGCCGAACATGTCAAGGACGAGATGCCGGCTCTGGCTCTCGGGGAATCCCAATAGTCGGCTTAAACAAGCGGAAAGGATACGGAAACATGCAGAAGTATGAATGTGTGCCCTGCGGCTATGTCTACGATCCGGCCGAGGGCGATCCCGACCATGGAATCGACCCGGGCACTCCGTTCGAGGATCTGCCGGACGACTGGGTGTGCCCCTGGTGCGGCGCCAACAAGGGGGTGATTCAAGCCAAGAGCCTGGGGTCAAGCGAAGCGCGACCCCAGGTAGATGTGGAAAGAATCATTGGCGGGCTGCAGACCCGCCCCAAAACGACCGGTTGACTTTCGGCACGGCAACGGTAGATTGACGGTTCAAGTTGGGTGTCCTTTCGTTTTGAAGCTTGGGTTCGCCGGCCGCTACCGGGACCAAAGGATAGTTGATTCATCCTGCTCGAGCGAGTTCTGGGGTGAAAGTGTAGATAGTTTGCCATGGAGGAAGCGACAGATGAAGAAGTTGAAGGTCGGCATGATCGGCGGCGGTGGCTCCGGCAATTTTTTCGGCAATGTGCATCGTCGGGCAATTTCGTTTGACGCCACCCGCGAAGTGGTGGCGGGCGCCTTGCGCAGTCAACCGGAGGCGGCGCTGGCCGCCGCCGAGGAATGGGGGGTGCGGGGGTACCCGGACTATCAGGCCATGATCGAGGCCTGTCAAAGGGGCGATTTGGAGCTGGACTACATCACGATCGTCACGCCCAACCACCAGCACTTCGAACCGGCCATGGCCTGCCTTAAGGCCGGCATTCCGGTGCTCTGCGAAAAACCCATGACCATGACCGTGGCCGAATCGGAGCAACTGGTCGACTTGTGCGAACGGCAGAAGACCCCCTTCATCCTGGCCCATACCTATACCGGCCATCCGATGGCGATGTACGCCCGCGAGCTGATCGCGGCGGGCGAGATTGGCGAAATCCGCAAGATCGAATCCTGGTATACCCAGGGCTGGCTGGCCGACAAGCTGGAAGACTCCGGCTTGCAGCAGGCCGACTGGCGCACCGATCCAAAGCGGGCCGGCATTTCCAATTGCGGCGGCGATATCGGCACCCATGCCTTCGTCGCCGCCACCTGGGTCACCGGGCTGGAAGTGGCGCGCCTGTCGGCTCGCCTCAACACCTTTGTGCAGGGGCGCCTGCTCGACGACGACTTCAATGTCATAGCCGAAATGAACAATGGCGCGACCGCCATGATCTGGGCCACCCAGATCGCGATCGGCTACAAAAACGACAACGGCTTCCGGGTGTTCGGCACCAAGGGCTCGCTGGAGTGGCGGCAGGAGCGGGCCGAGAAACTGCTTTTGCGCCAGGGCAACCATGACCAGACCTACTGGCTCGGAGCCAATTTCGACTTCTGGCCGGAAACTGTGGCCTCCTACTTGCGGGTGCCGGCCGGGCACCACGAGGATTTCTTCGAAGCCCTGGCCAACCTGCACTGTTCGCTGGAGCGCAGGATTCGCGGGAATCGCGGCGAAAGCGTGCCGCCGCCCTTTGCCCATCCGGACGCCCGCACCGGGCTGGCCGGCATGAAATTCGTCGGCGCGGCGGTCGAAAGCTCCCGTCGCCAGGGCGCCTGGACCGAGATGTAATGACGCTTGCCCGATCCTGAGGCCGCGATATAATCAGCGGATTTCTATCATCCACGGGATAATCTGCACTTTCGCCGAATGCCTGATCCCGCGATTTTCACGGTTCCAGCCCGAGCTAAACGAGGAACTGCCATTGCAAACGCAAGCCGTCCGCCAACAGATTCGGATTGTCGGCGCTCAACAGCATAATCTTAAAAACATCACCGTCGAGATTCCTCGCGACGCCATCGTCGTAATCACCGGCCCCAGCGGATCGGGGAAGTCGTCTCTGGCCTTCGACACCCTCTATGCCGAGGGTCAGCGTCGCTATGTGGAAAGTCTTTCGGCCTACGCACGGCAATTTCTCGAACGCCTGCAGAAGCCGCGGGTCGAGCATATCGAGGGATTGTCCCCGGCAATTGCCATCGAACAGCGGTCGGCCGGCGGCAATCCGCGCTCGATTGTCGCCACCAGCACGGAGATTCACGACTATTTGCGGCTCCTGTTCACCCACCTCGGCAAGCCGCACTGCCCCAAGTGCGGCAAACCGTTGGCCGGACAGAGTCCGCAATTGATCGTGGACCACCTGCTCAGTCAGCCGGACGGGCGGAAAATCATGATTCTCGCACCCTATGCGGTCGGGAAAAAGGGAGAGCACCACGACACTCTGGAAAAAATGCGGCGCGACGGCTTTGTCCGGGCTCGCATCGACGGGCAGATCCACAGCCTGGACGAGACTTCGGCAATCGAGAAGAATCGCAGGCATACCCTGGAGGCGGTGGTCGACCGTCTGGTTTCCGGACAGTCGACCGCGACCCGCTTCGCCGATTCTGTCGAACTGGCCTTGCGGATGGGCGGCGGCACTCTGGTTTTGCTGACCGAAGACGCGGAGCTGGACGGAGGGTGGCGCGAGCAGACCATGAGCGAGCACTTCGCCTGTCCCGACTGCCATTTCAGCCTGGCCGAGATGCAGCCCCGCAACTTCTCCTTCAACAGTCCCTATGGCGCCTGTCCGCAATGCCATGGTCTGGGCACTCTTCTGGTCTTTCTGCCCGAACTGGTGATTCCCGATCCCGCCCTGTCGATCCGCCGCGGTGCCGTTCCGCTCTGGCGCCGCGGACCGCGGCGGTTGATCATGTACTACAACCACTTGCTGCGCTGCCTGGCCGAACACTGCGGCTTTTCCCTGCACACTCCATGGCGCGACCTGCCGGAATCAACCCGCCGGGTTTTGCTTTACGGCAGCGGCGACGAAGCGGTTTGCTTCGATTTCTGGATGCGCGGCAAACGCCATGCCATGACCAAGCCGTTCGAGGGCATTCTCGAAAACCTGCTAAGGCGCTACCTCAAGACGGAAAGCGAGACGGTGCGCGAAAGATTGCGGCAGTGCATGGGGCGCAAGATCTGTCCGGCTTGCCGGGGAGCGCGGTTGCGGCCGGAGAGCCTGGCGGTTACCGTCGAAGGCCGGTCGATTCACGATTTCTGCTCAATGAGCGTGGCCGACAGCCTGCAGTTCATGCAAAACCTGCAATTGCAGGGGGAAGAGTCGATCATTGCCGAAGACCTGGCAAGGGAAATCCGCGCCCGACTCGGGTTCCTGGTCGATGTCGGACTGGGCTACCTGTCGCTGATCCGGGAAAGCGCCAGCCTGTCCGGCGGCGAGGCGCAGCGCATTCGCCTGGCCACCCAGGTGGGCAGCGGCCTGGTCGGAGTCATCTACGTGCTCGACGAACCGACCATCGGACTGCACGAGCGCGACAACCGCCGCCTGCTCGACACCCTGGAAAAATTGCGCGATGCGGGCAATACGGTGATCGTGGTCGAGCACGATCTGGAGACCATCCGACGAGCCGACTATCTGATCGACCTGGGGCCGGCGGCCGGGCGCGAGGGCGGATACCTGGTGGCGGCCGGAACCCCCGACCAGGTTCTGGCCTGCCCCGATTCACTGACCGGCGACTTTCTCAGCGGACGCCGCCAAATTCCCCTGCCGACCAGCCGCCACCCCGGCAATGGCCGGGAACTGCGGATTCTCAAGGCGCGCGAACACAATTTGCAGAACCTCGACGCGACCATTCCCCTTGGCACCTTCTGTTGCGTGACCGGAGTTTCCGGATCCGGCAAGAGTACTCTGGTCAACCATATTCTGAAGCGGGCGCTGGCACGCCATTTCAAACTTAAAACCGAACCGCCGGGGGAGCACGGCTCGATTGAGGGGCTGGAGCATCTCGACAAAATGATCGTCATCGATCAATCCCCGATCGGCCGCACGCCACGCTCCAACCCGGCCACCTACAGCGACGCCTTCGGCGGCATTCGCGAAATCTTCGCCAAAACCCCGGAAGCCCGCGCCCGCGGCTACAAGCCGGGGCGCTTCAGCTTCAATGTCAAGGGCGGCCGCTGCGAAGAGTGCAAAGGGGACGGGATCAAGCGGATAGCCATGAATTTTCTGTCCGATGTCTATGTCGAATGCGAAGTCTGCAAAGGACACCGCTACAATCGCGAAACCCTGAACGTAACCTACAAGGGACGGAATATCGCGGATGTCCTCGAAATGACGGTGGACGAGGCGCTGGCCTTCTTCAGGGCGATTCCGCGTCTGGCCCGGCAACTTTCCACCCTGGCCGCCGTCGGCCTGGGCTACATCAGACTCGGCCAGCCCGCCACCACCCTGTCGGGCGGCGAGGCGCAAAGGGTCAAGCTGGCCGCCGAACTGGCGCGGCGGCCGACCGGCCACACGCTGTATATTCTGGACGAGCCGACGACCGGACTGCATCTGGCGGATATCGAGAACCTGCTGGGTGTCTTGCAGTCGCTGCGCGACCAGGGCAACACCGTCCTCGTGATCGAGCACAACCTGGAGGTGATAAAGGTTGCCGACTATGTGCTGGACCTGGGGCCGGACGGCGGAGAAGGCGGCGGCCGCCTGGTCGCCGCCGGAACCCCCGAGAAGGTGGCGCACAGCCGCAAATCATACACCGGCCGCTATCTAAGGGAAGTCCTGCGACCCCCGGCCAAGGCCAACTCGCCCCAAGGGAAGGCAGGATAGATAAGGCCACATTGAACAATATCGGCGTCATGCCTCAGACCGTCCAAATCCAGCAACTTGTTGGCATGAGGATGACTGAGATCGACGAAGCGGGTCGACTAAGCGTAACCAAGCAAGTGTGGGGACTAAGTGTACGATCAAGAAGTGTAAGAGTGCCTTCGGCGCCCCGAACACTTGATCGCTTTCTTAAGCGTACACTTCAACGCCACCCTTACCCGGATACACTTACGCGACCCGTTTGAACGAACGGTTTATAATACAGACCGGCGGTTACCGACAGTAAACGGAAAGAATGCAAACAAATGAATGCACTCGATTCAAAATAGCTGCGCCATTTTGAATCGAGTGCATTCACGACGTTGGGATTGAAATATGAAAAGATTTATCATGATCGCCATATGCCTTCTTCCGCTTGCATGCCTGTCCGGCGAGTGGATCGAAGATCCGTCGGCTGTTCCTCTTCTGCATGACGACGGGCAAAGTGCCGAACGCTATCGTATTCTGGCCGACATCAACGGAGATGGGATCATGGACATGGCTCTTTCCTGCTCAATCAGCCTTTTCGGAAACGCAGGAGGCCATTTTACCGTCTACATCCAAAATGAAGACGGCAGGTTCCGCAGACTGGGGGAATTCTTCGGGCATCCAATGGCGCTTGCGCTTGAGAGAGTCGGCGAGAAGGTTCGCCTCTGGACATATGTCCGAGGCGGCGGGTGGCTGGGTAAAATCGGGTATCATGAAGTAACTGAGGAAGGGCTGTCTGGCTACCACGGAGTCGTCATCCATCCCGGGGACAGTGGGACAAAGATGGGAAATGCGATATACGGAGCTGTCATGACAAATTCAGACCTGCCCATCATGGTTGAAAGAAGTCAGACCGCAGACGGGAAAGTAGAATGGACAAATCCCCATCGGGTGGCCGGTGACTGACCCGGTAGGCCAGCCCCGGCTCCCACACCACCAAGCAAGCGGGTCCGCACTTGGCGGTTCCGGTCAGATACGAGCGTTTGGCCCGTAATGTAGAGCAATCCATGTTCATGGTCTTGCTCCCGAGCGTTTCCATTCTTCCCGATGCAGCGGCTCTCACGGAAGCCTCGCCTTTCAGGCGTGGTCGGCTGCCGCGTCCGCCGCACGATCGAAACGCTCCTGTTCGGTTCGGCCGTTGCCGTTCCCTTCGGTCACTGCTTCGCGATGCTCCGCCCGTCTCGCTTCGCTCGGCTCCCGATATCGAGTCTTCCGGCCTCTTCGTTTAAACGGGCTGTTCCCAACCCCCGGCTCGCTGCTCGGTACTATGGCCTCTGCTGACTCCCTGCCCGGTTGCCCGGCCAGAGCCTCCCCAGGTAAGAACGCGTTGCCTTTCGACAGGCTCAAGGCCCCGAGCTTGTCGAGGGGCTCCCCGGCACGACCGCCGCATTTACCTCCGCGCATGGACCGTCCGGCTTCGCTGTGTTGTGCCAGCTCGCCGGGGCGCGTCGGCCTTGCTATACGATTCTTGTCCATCGGCCAGCCGGAATTCCCGCAGGTAGGTTGCGAAGCCATCAAAGTTAATCTGCTCATGCATTGGATTTACTCCATTCTGTCGATTCATTACTTGGTTATACGGATTCCGTCTAACTGGTT
>SLSR01000100.1 GCA_007130365.1 Lentisphaeria bacterium | reverse complement strand
TTTCGCGCCAACCTGCATCGTCAGCGGGGCAAGCGCGCCTTGACCCTTCGCTATGTCAAAGAGCAAATCCCCTCGATCGACGAACTGTACCTGCCGAAAGTTGTTTTAAACATCGCCGAAAGCGCCCGCGGCATTGTCCTGCTTACCGGCATTACCGGCGCCGGCAAGTCCACCACCCAGGCTTGCATGATCCAGCATATGAACCATGTCATGAGCCGCCATATCATCACGATCGAGGATCCGATCGAATATACCTTCGAAGACAACAATTCGGTGATCGAGCAGCGGGACGTTGGATTGGACGTGGTCAATTTCGAGTCGGCTTTGAAGCATGTGCTGCGACAGGATCCGGACGTGATTGTGCTTGGCGAAATGCGCGACCGCAACACTTGTGAAACCGCCCTGGCTGCTGCCGAGACCGGGCATCTGGTGATGTGTACCCTGCATACCACCAACGCGCCGCAGTCGATCCTGCGCCTGCTTGACATGTTTCCGCAAAGCGAACGGGAGTCGATTCGCAAGTCGCTGGCCATGAATCTGCGGGCGATCATCTGCCAGCGCCTGCTGCGCCGGGCCAGCGGACGCGGCATGGTGCCCTGTGTGGAGATTCTGATCAATACCCCGGTGGTCGCCAAGTTGATCTCCGCCGGCAAGATCGAGAAGCTGGCGACCGCGATCGAGGCCGGAGCCGGCGACAAGATGATCTCCTTCAACCGTTCGCTGCTCAACCTGGTAAACGAAGGGTTGATCACCGAGGAGGAGGCGATGCTCGCCTCCTCCAACCCGGATCAGTTGCGGATGAATATGCAGGGGATTTTCCTGAACACCGACGGCGGCACCATCATTGGCGACTGACAGCGGGCAAACGTCGCTTGCAACCATGAAGCCATCCTGATTTTATTCTTGTGCTTCGCGCATTTCGCGGTTGACAAAAGAAAGAAAGGATTGACCGAATTGAAAAACATTGTCTGCATAGGCGCCGGCTATGTCGGCGGCCCGACCATGGCCATGATTGCCGCCAAGTGTCCGGACTACCGGATAACCTGCGTCGACATCAACCGTCAAAGGATCGAGGCCTGGCAATCCGGCGAGCCTCCGATCTATGAACCCGGGTTGCGCGATCTGGTGGCGCAGGCGCTCGGCCGCAATCTGTTCTTCTCCTCCGAAGTGGAGGCTGCCATCGAGCAGGCCGACATCGTGTTTGTCAGCGTCAATACCCCGACAAAAGGCTTTGGCGAGGGGGCTGGCATGGCGGCCGACTTGCAGTATTGGGAGCGCACTGCCCGGCAGATTCTGACCCATTCCGACCGTCCGAAAATCGTGGTTGAAAAGAGTACGGTGCCGGTTCGCACGGCCGATGCCATGGCTCGCATTCTCAACAGCAATCCGGACAATATACGCTTCCAGGTGCTGTCCAATCCCGAGTTTCTGGCCGAGGGCACGGCGGTTTCCGACCTGGAAAACCCGGATCGGGTGCTGATCGGAGGCGATCTGGAAAGTCCGGCCGGACGGGCGGCGGTGGAGGAGCTGGTGAAAATCTATACCCATTGGGTGCCGAGAGAGAAAATATTGACCACCGATGTCTGGTCCAGCGAGATGTCGAAGTTGGCGGCCAACGCCTTCCTCGCCCAGCGCATAAGCTCAATCAATTCGATCACCGCCTTTGCCGAGGCCACCGGCGCCGATATTTCGGCGATCTCACGGGCGATCGGCATGGATTCCCGCATCGGTTCGCGATTTTTGCAGGCCAGCGTCGGGTTCGGGGGATCCTGCTTCAAGAAGGATGTCTTGAATCTGGTATACATGTGTCGCCATTATGGACTGCATGAAGTCGCCGACTACTGGCAGGGTGTGGTTTCGATCAATCACTACCAGAACCGTCGGTTCGTGCGCCGCATGATCGCCGCCATGTTCAATACGGTGGTCGAAAAGAAGGTTGCCGTCTTCGGCTTTGCCTTCAAGGCGCACACCGGCGACACGCGGGAAAGCCCGGCGATCGGGGTTTGTCAAAGTCTCTGCGAAGAGCGAGCCCGCCTGACGGTCACCGATCCGGAGGCTCTGCCGAACGCCCGCATCGATCTGGCCGGTCTTCAGGAGCGGGTGGAGTTCGAGCCCGACCCCTATCGGGCGGCGGCGGGGGCGCATGCGATCGCGATCCTCACCGAATGGCCTCAGTTCAAAGAGCTGGACTACCGCAAAATATTTGCCGCCATGGAAAAGCCGGCGTTTGTCTTCGACGGACGCAATTTGCTTGACCATCGCAAACTGTTCGAGATCGGGTTCAATGTCTATCCCCTGGGCAAGTCGGCATTGACTCACATCTAAGGAAAGAGGCTGATTTATGTTCCCCATATCATCCTGGTACGACCGTCTTGGATACCATTCCTTCCCCACCGTGTTTGTCGGCTTGCGGGCGGATCAGAAAACGGCGCTGCTTGAGGCCGCGGGCAGGGATGTGGTTGACTCTCCGACCAGCTCGGTCGAGAAGTCGGTGGCGGCGGCTCTGCAAAAGGCGATTCGCGCCTTGCCCGGCAGTTGCTTCGTGGGGGCCGATGTCTGCGCCCCGACCGACAGCCCTCTGTTCGCCGAGTCGGCCAGCGTCTCCAACGGCGACCGCGCCTGGCAGATGCTGACTTCGAGCCCCAAGGTCAGGCAGGCGCTGCAACAGGATCAGACTTCTCGTTTGACCGTGCGCCCTTTTCGCAACATGAACCGGATTCGTGAATTCCGCCTGTTTCTTTACGACCGCGAATTGGTCGCCATGTCGCAGATGAACCTGGAGCGGCATTTCAAGCGCTTTGCCAGGCGCCATGACCAATTGTGGGGGCAGGGCTGCGAGCTGGCCACGGCCTTTCGCGACGGGCTGCCCGCCGACCACGCGGTCGTGGACATTTACTTCTGCTCGAATGGCGATGCCCTGCTGGTCGACATGAACCAATGGGGAGAGCCCACCGATCCTTTGCTCCTGCGAACCTGGGATCAGGACTGGACGGCTCGACCGGGGCTCAAGCTGATCGCGCCCCCGCTTGATCTGAGCGGCGATGTCTCGGTCTCGTTCTGAGGTTTTTCACCAACGCCAGAGTGCGAGGTTCAACCAGGCCATGATGATTGTCGAACCGTCGGTCGAAGTGTTGCGGTCGGAGTCCGGGGCGACAATGCTCAGGCGTATCGAGCTTGCCGGCAGAACCGCCTACAAAAGCGAATCGGCGATGACCGACGATTCCGCCGAGAAGTTTGTCGGCATGCTGATCGCGCGCGGCCACCTTTCGGTGATCGAGCATGCCTCGATCAGCGCGCGGGTGGTTTGCGACCGTGGGGTGTCGCACGAGCTTGTCAGGCACAGAATTGCCAGCTATACCCAGGAATCGACCAGGTACTGCAACTACTCGAAGCATCGATTCGGGGCGGAGTTGAGCTTTGTCCTGCCGCACTTTCTGCGCGACCTGCCCGACGGCGACCGGAAAGCGGCGGCCTGGCGCGCGGCCATGGAGTGTGCAGAGCAGCGATACCTTGAATTGCTTGAACTGGGGGCAGCTCCCCAGGAAGCCCGCTCAGTACTGCCGAACTCGCTGAAGACCGAGCTGGTCATGACCATGAACCTGCGCGAATGGAGAAGCTTCCTCGAGTTGAGAACCCATCCGTCCTCCCACCCCGACATGCGGGTTGTGGCCGGACTGTTGCTTGGGCAACTGCAGAAGCACGTGCCGGTTGTCTTTGATGAAATCGCCCGGCGGCAGCAGAGCCGCGACTGATCCTGGCCGCGGTTCTTGTGCCGGCCGTCCAACCGCCCTCCCGGCGCAGGCTGCTGTGTCTTGCCAAGTTCGGTCAGCGGAGCAGAGACTCGAGGAATTCGCGCACCTGCCGGACATCCTCCAGCCGGTATCCGGCGGCGGTTGGCCGGTCGAGCTGGCCGACATAGATGGCGATTCCGCGGCCGGAGAGAGCCGCGAAGGCGTCTTCGTCGGTCAGGTCGTCGCCGATGTAGATCGGAATGGTCCGCCGATCGTCCAGATTCAGGACTTGCAGCAGCCAGAGCACGGCGCGACCCTTGTCCCAGTCGACGGCCGGCCGCACTTCGATGACTTTCTTGCCGCCCCCGGTCTGCAGTTTCGGATAGCGGGCAACAATCTTCCCAATCATGCGGGCAATGTTCTCGGCTTCGGTCTCCGGCGCATTGCGGTAGTGGACGGCGGTGGCGAAGGCCTTTCTTTCGATTTCGCAGCCTTTGATCCCCCGCACGACCGCTTCGATTTCGGCGTTTGCCCGCCCCAGATCTTCAAGGCAGGCTTCACCTTCCCGGTTGCGCTTTTCAAGGCCGTTCGGGCCGGCGATGTCGAAGCCGTGGCTGCCTGCGTAGTAGACATTGTCGAGCTGGACGAAGTTTCGCAGAGTGTGCAGGTCGCGCCCACTGACCAGAGCCACCGTGTATTGCGTTGCCAATTGCCGCAGGACTTCCCGCATTCCGGGGGCGAGGGTGGCGGCCGCCGGATCGTCGACGATCGGGGTCAGGGTGCCGTCGTAGTCGAGGAAAAGAGCGAGCGGCCGCCCGCGCAGCTTCTGGCGCAGTTCCCGTTTGCTTGCCTGTGGTTGCATGGGGGTTGTCATGGCTTGATTTCTCCCTGGCAATGATTTTTTCCGAGCGAATGGCGTTCGCGTCAATTACGGTTCTTTCTCGCTTTGAGTGGGTAGCTTGTTTCAATTCACATTCAGAAATGATGCTTTGCTCGTGACAGAGTTCAGGTTTCAGGTTTCAGGTTTCAGGTTTCAGGTTTCAGGTTTCAGGTTTCAGGCCGTCCAGAGGGGCACAGCGCACTTTCTGATCCGTACGCGACGTGGTCTTCCTCTACATGCCAACGCCGGTCGCTGACCGGAATTTTCTTTTCGAGCG